>VBLA01000363.1 GCA_005879245.1 Deltaproteobacteria bacterium | reverse complement strand
ACCACACAACATCCCAGCCCACGGCCTAGCCCACGAAGTCGGCGGCCGCCCTGGCTGGTGCACCTGTTGGACGGATGATGCTCCCGTTCACGATGCCGGTCAACCCGGAAGGCCGGAGTCAGCGCCGAAAAATGGGGGACAGCGCGGCGTGAAAACTGGGGTCTGCGCACTCCACCCGGGGCGGTCGGCGTGCGAGGGACATTCAGGAACAGTTTCGTGCGATCTTCTTGTGTTCAGGTTACAGTTACGGCCCTCATTGTGGACATCTCGGGCCCCTCCGTCAGTACCGGTCGATGACCGTCACGCCGACCGTGCCGAAGCGATCCATCGATTCGAGCACCGCGCCCGCCTCCTCGAGCGGGATGCGCCGGTGCACGAGCTTCCCGGGAGCGAGCCGGCCGGTCTCGATCATCTGCAGCATCGCGCCGAAGCGCGGCGCCGGCATGCCGAGGGAGCCGATGATGCTCGCCTCCTTCATCACGAGGAGGTCGATCGGCACCGCCACCTCGCCCTGCTCGGCGGCGGTGGTGAGGCCGATCTGCAGGTGACGCCCGCGCTTGCGGAGCGACATGATGGAGTTCCGGCAGGTGGCCGCGATGCCGAGCGCGTCGATCGAGACCTGCGCGCCGCCCTTGGTGAGCTCGACGATGGCGCCCGCCGGCTCGGTCTTCGCGGCGTTGACCGTCGCCACCGCTCCCAGCTCCTTCGCGAAGGCGAGCTTGTCGTCGGAGACGTCGACGCCGATGACGCTCGCACCGAGCGCGGTGGCGATCTGCACCGCCGAGAGCCCGATGCCGCCGCAGCCGTGGACGGCGACCCACTCGCCGGGCTTCACCTGGGCCCGGTCGACGACGCCGTGGAACGACGTCATGTAGCGGCACCCCATGCTCGCCGCCTCGACGAAGCCGATCCGCTCGGGGAGCGCGACGAGGTTCACGTCGGCGAAGGAGACGGCGGCGAGACGGCCGTAGCCGCCCCACGAGACGACCCCGGGCGCCAGGATCGTGTCGCAGACGTTGTGGTGGCCGCTCCGGCACCACTCGCACGTCCCTTCGCCCTGGCTGAAGGGCACGAGGACACGGTCGCCCTTCCGCCAGCGCGTGACATCACGGCCGACGGCTTCGATCACACCGCAGAACTCGTGGCCGAGGACGTGCGGCACGGCGACCGCGATGCCGAACCAGCTCCAGTCGCCGCTCCAGAGGTGCCAGTCGCTGCGACAGATGCCGTTGGCCTCCACGCGGACGACGACGCCGTGTGCGGGCGGCGTCGGATCCGGGACGTCGCGCACGACCAGGGGCTGGCGGATGGCGTCCATCACTGCTGCTCTCATGGGGCTCCTCCTCTTGTGGGGTCGCATACACCCCCTGCGACGAGCCCGTAAACCCACCACCCCGGCTTGACGCGGGAGGCACGGCGCGACCACCATCGCCGATGCTCTTCGAGCAGCTTCGTGCCGGGGGCTGCCTCTCCTACGTCGCCGGCTGCGAGAAGACGTGCGCCGGGGTGATCGTCGATCCGGCGCTCGATCTGGTCGACCGCTACGTCGCGCTCACCGTGGAGAAGGGGCTCCGCGTCCGCTACGTGATCGACAGCCATACCCATGCCGACCACTTCTCCGCCGCCCGCGAGCTCGCCCGTCAGCTCGGGGCCCGCATCGTCATGCATCGACGCTCCGCGGCACCCTTTGCCGACATGCGCGTCGACGACGGCGAGCTCCTGGTCGTCGGCGAGCTCCGTGTCGGGGTGATCCACACGCCGGGTCACACCGACGACTCGATGTGCCTCGTCCTGCCCGACCGGGTGCTGACCGGCGATACGCTTTTGATCGGCGCGACTGGACGGACCGACCTGCCCACCGGTGACCCCGAGGCGCTGCACGAGAGCCTCTTCGGGAAGCTCCTCGGGCTCGACGACGCGCTCCGCGTCTTCCCGGCGCACGACTACAAGGGGCGGGAGTCGAGCACCCTCGGCGCGGAGAAGTCGAGCAATCCCCGGCTCCAGAAGAAGGAGCGGGCCGCGTTCGTCGAGCTCATGCGCGGTCTCGACCTCGCCATGCCGGACCATTTGACCGAGGCGCTCCGCACCAACCGGACCGGCGGCAAGACCGTAAAGCAGCTGATCGCCGAGGCGGCACGCGAGGTGCCCTTCATGGGGATGGACGAGGTGCGCGCACGGATCGAGCGCGAGGACCGCGAGCTCGTCCTGCTCGACGTCCGCGAGCGCGACGCCTTCGAGGCGGGCCACCTGCCAGGCGCGCGCCACGTCCCCCGGGGCCAGCTCGAGCTCCGCGTCGACCAGGAGCTGCCCGACCCGACGGTGCGGGTCCTCGCCTACTGTCAGTACGGCAAGATCTCCACCCTTGCGGCGGCAACCCTCCGTACCATGGGCTACAGCCGCGCCGTCGCACTCGACGGCGGCATCGACGTCTGGACGAAGGCCGGCTACCCGCTCGAGAAGGGCCCGGCGCGAGCCTACTCGCCTACGCGGATCCCGTAGAGCCGCGCGGCGTTCTCGTGCGTGATCGCGCGGCGCTCGGCGGCGGGCACACCCTCGAACATCTCGGCGACGACCTGCCGCGAGCGGGGCCAGTCGCACCCGTGGTGGGGGTAGTCCGTCGACCACATGAGCGTCTCGAGCCCGACCGCGTGGCGGTTCTTCACACCGTATTTGTCGATGATGAAGGTGAACATCCAGTTCGAGCGCACGTACTCGCTCGGCTGGCCCTGGAGCTTGATCTTGGCCCAGTACTTGTTCCGGTCGTAGCGATCGTCCATCTGCTCGGCGTAGTACGGGACCCAGCCGATGCCCGACTCCACCGAGACGAAGCGGAGCTTCGGGAAGCGGTCGTGGACGCCCGTGAGAATGATCTCGCCCATGATGAGCGGCATGGTATCGAGGCCGGCGCCGCTCAGCGCCGAGACCTGCCGCGAAGAACGGATCGTCGGCGTCCGAGAGGTTGAGATTCCCGCTCGGCCAGGCAGAGAGGAGCACGCCGCGAAGGCCCAACGCCTTGGCGCGCTTCATCTCGGTGATGGCAGCGTCCACCCCGACGCTCGGCATCTGGGCGATGCCCACCAGGCGCTCGGGCGCCTTGGCGCAGAAGTCCCTGGCGAGCCAGTCGTTGTAGGCCCGGATGCCCGCGAGCTGGAAGTCGTCCTCGGTGCCGAGCATGAAGTGGCGCATCGTCCGCTGGGGGGAGTAGATCACCTCGGCCACCACGCCGTCCTCGAGCATCTCCTTGACGCGCGCCGCGCCGTCGAAGTTGCCCTGGTTGATCGTCTGGTAGCGCGCACCCGACCAGCGGAGCTCCTCGCGCGGGCGCCCGCGCGTCACCGTCACGAGTCCGAGCGGAGCCGGCGCACCGCCGTCGTTGTAGAGCCAGGCGTCGCCACCCTCCTCGTCCTTCACCAGCTTCGGCGCCCGGGCCACGAACTCCGGCGCGAGCCACCGCGTCCACAGGTCCGGGGGCTCGATGATGTGCGAGTCGGCGGAGATCATCGGTTCCATCGCGTCACCTCGTCCTTGACCCATACCAGAGAGCTCCCCGGACCCGGAAGAGGTCGGATCGGCACTGACGAGCTCGTGCCCAGGAAGCTGACCGAACACCCGCCGTTCGCACGGAGTGGCGCCGCCTGCTAGCTTCCGCGCCGCGGTGGGGACGCGGCGGAAGCTCGTCTGGGTGGCGCTCCTCTACTTCGCCGAGGGGATGCCCTTCGGGGTGGTGCTCGACAACCTCCCCGTTTACTTCCGCCTGCACGGGGTCTCGCTGGCCGCGATTGGCCTCATGAGCCTCATCCGGGCCCCCTGGTCGGCGAAGGTGTTCTGGTCGCCGCTCGTCGACCAGGTGGGCGAGCGACGGCTCTGGATCGCGATGTGCCTGGTGGTGATGGCGGCCATGCTGGTCGCCCTCCCGATGCTGCCGCCCGCACCCGTGGGGCTCGGGCTCGTCGTGGTGCTGCTCGTCTTCACGACCGCGGCCGCGACCCAGGACGTCGCGATCGACGCCTACACGATCGAGCTCCTCGAGCCGGGCGAGGAAGGCGTCGCGAACGGGCTCCGCGTGTCGGCGTACCGCGCGGCGCTGATCGTCGGCGGAGGCGTGCTCGTGGGCCTCGCCGTCTACGCGACGTGGTCGCTCGCCTACGCGGCGGCGGCCGTGATTCTCGCGGCCCTGGCGCTCTTCGTCCTGCGGCTCCCTCCGGTGCGCCGCCGGCCGCAGACGCCGCGCGAGTGGGCACACACCTTCCGCGCCTGGGTGGAGCGTCCCGGCGCCTGGGCCGTATTCGCCTTCGTCTTCCTCTACAAGCTCGGCGACACGGCGATGGGGCCGATGGTCAAGCCCTTCTGGGTCGACCGGGGACTCCGGCCGGAGGAGATCGCTCTCATCTCGACGACCGTCGGGGTCGCGATGTCGGTCGCCGGAGCGCTGCTCGGCGGCGTGCTGACGTCACGATGGGGGATCTGGACGGCGCTCTGGGTCCTCGGCCTCATCCAGGCGGGGTCCAATCTCGGCTACGCCGCCGTCGCTTGGGCCGACGCGGGCCGACCGGCGATCTACGCCGCCTCCGTCATGGAGAGCTTCGGCGCCGGACTGGGTACCGCCGCCTTCCTCTCCTTCCTCATGCACGTCTGCGACAAGGAGCAAGCGGCGACGCAGTACGCGCTCCTCTCGGCCCTGTTCAACCTGAGCGGCTCGCTGGCGGGGGCGTTCTCCGGCATCGGCGTCCAGTACCTCGGGTATGGAGCCTACTTTGCGCTCACCTTCGCGATGGCGCTCCCCGCCTATGCGTTGATGCCGCGGCTTCGCGGCTGGATCCGGACGGGCCCCCGGCCTCACGGCT
>VBLA01000460.1 GCA_005879245.1 Deltaproteobacteria bacterium | reverse complement strand
AAGGAGGTGCGCGCCCCAGCCCCGCGGGTACACGGAGAGTTCTCGGAGCAAGGGGCCCATCGGGAAGGACGATGGCTGCGCACCGGAGCGCAACCGGCCATCATTGTTGACGTCATGACGCTTCGACGCTAAGACGTTGTCCATGCGCGCTTCAGCCAAGAGAGCAACCGTGTACTTCGACCCCGAGATACATCGCGCACTGCGGCTGAAATCTGCCGCGACCGAGCGCTCCATCTCGGATGTCGTCAACGAAGCCGTGAAGCTGAGCCTTGCAGAGGACGCCGACGACTTGGCGGCCTTCGACTCCCGAGCAAGGGAGCCTGCGCTGGATTTCGACAAGGTGGTGAAGGCGCTGAGGCGGCGTGGCAAGATATAGGCTTCAGATCAAGCACTCAGCGGCTAGAGAGCTCGAAAGGATCGATCGGAAGCCTGATCGCCAGCGCCTCGTGGCCCGGATCCAGGCGTTGAGCATGGACCCCCGTCCACCCGGTTGCGAAAAGCTATCGGGCCACGCGGATCGGTATCGAGTGCGACAGGGCGACTACCGTGTCGTCTACGCCGCCAACGACACCGAACGGATGGTGCTCATCGTCAAGATCGGGCACCGCCGCGAGGTCTACCGGTAAGCTAAACTTGGGGTGGTCACAGTGCGAGAGGCTCGCGGTCGACGTTCTTGAGGGGCACGAGGACCGCTACCGCCCGCCTCCCCTTGGTTACCACCACGATCTCGTCTTTCAGCTCGGAGGCATACTGTGCCAAGGGCTGACGGGGATATGCCACCATGGCACTGCATCGCTGTCAGCGGCTGACGCTTCGAGGAGGCCCTTGTGTCGCTCTCGACGATGTGTAGGATGTCACACATGCCGACCAACCTGGCAATCGACGACCGCCTGCTGGAAGAGGCCCTGCGCGTGGGCGGGCATCGGACGAAGAAGGCCACCGTGACCGAGGCCCTCGAGGAGTACATCCGCCGTCGCAAGCAGGCTCGCGTTCTGAAGCTCTTCGGCAAGGTCGAGTTCGACCCAACGTACGACTACAAGAAGCAACGCCGACGAGGGTGAATGTCCTCGTCGACACCTCCGTCTGGTCGCTGGCCCTGCGGCGTACGCGCCAGCGGGCCGACGGCCGCGTGGACGAGCTCGCCCAGCTCATCGAAGAGGGACGAGCGATCCTGATCGGTCCCGTCCGGCAGGAACTGCTCTCGGGGATCCGGAATCCTGCCCAGTTTCACCAGCTCAGGGATCGCCTGCGGGCCTTTCCGAACCTGGCAATCGGCACGCCAGACTACGAGGGGGCAGCCGCATTCTTCAACCGGTGTCGCGCCCGCGGGATCCAAGGATCCAACACCGACTTCCTCATCTGCGCCCTGGCTGTGCGCCGCGGGATGTCGATCTTCACGACCGACGACGACTTCGCCGCGTTCACCACGGTGCTCCCGCTGCACCTTCACGCCAGGCGGACTCGATAGGCGCCCTACCCGACGATGACCCCGCGTTCGTAACTCGGACTTCGCGAATAAGGGGCTCAGCGCCCGCGCAGTGGTCATAGCATCCTGGCATTTCGTCTCCGCGAGGTAACCGCAACCCGCTCAGCGGCCGTCTCGCTAGCGCTCGCTCAGCCTCACCGGGCAGACGGACAGCCACGAAGTAGGTCTTGGGGTAGAGGTAGTCCTCTCCGGACTCATCGACTACTCGCACGTACCCCTCTCGCGCCGCGACGTCGTCCGGCAAATGTTCGTAGAGCTTGCGCAGCTCGAGGTCCTCGCATCCCGTGTTGCGAACGCGGAACAGGAAACGCTTCTTCCGTCGTGGGGACGCCATCAGTCGAGGAACCGCTTGATCTTTCCTTCACGGTCCGCGGCCCCGGGGTCGCGGGCGGGATCGCGAGGCATCGTGGCCGGGTGGTCCACGCCGCGCTCTTCCCGTCGGCTCGCCGCTGACTTGTTTGTCCGTGCCCCCGCCGTGTGTCAGAAGGGCGCCCCGGACTGATG
>VBLA01000092.1 GCA_005879245.1 Deltaproteobacteria bacterium | reverse complement strand
CGCCGTCGCCATCGCCCGTCCGCGCGGCGCGGGGCTCCCCGCCGTCGACGCGGGCGAGCTCCGGGCACGCCTCGCAGCTCTCGGCGTCCCGCTCTGAAATCGCTCGTCGAGAGTGACCTTGTCACGCCCGGCGGACGCCGGTACCGTATCCCGTGAGGGGGGAGAGGGGGCCTCATGATGCGACGACTGGCGTGTGCGATAGCCGCGCTCGCGTTGGCAGGCGGCGTCGACACCGTGCGCGCAGCCTACGACGAGGACGCGTTTGTCCAGAAGACGATCCCCGCCTTCTCGATCCCCACACCGCCCAAGGGTGGAGCAGCCACGGAGACGGTGATCGGGCAGGTGCGGACCTACCGCATCCGCAAGGGCGATACCCTGATCGATCTCGCGCGCTACTACGACCTCGGCTACAACGAGATCGTGGACGCCAACCCGGGGATGGATCCCTGGGTGCCCCCGGCCGGTGCGACGATCCTCCTCCCGACGGAGTGGGTGCTGCCCTGCTGCTCGTACGAGGGCTTGGTCGTCAACATTCCGGAGATGCGGCTCTTCTTCTACCGGCGCGCGCCCCAGGACCCCCACACCACGATGGTTTACACGTACCCCGTCGGTCTCGGCCGCGACGACTGGCGCACGCCCAGCGGGAAGTTCAAAGTCCGCGGCAAGACGGTCAACCCGCAATGGAACATTCCGGAATCGATCCGGAAGGAGCACATCGCCGAGCGCGATGACCCGCGCACGTTCATTCCCGGCGGTGACCCGGAGAACCCTCTCGGCAAGTATCGGATCGAGCTCACCCTGCCGCTCTACGGCATTCACGGAACGGACATCCCGTGGGGAGTCGGCATGCAGGTGAGCCACGGCTGCGTGCGGCTCTACCCCGAGGACATCGAGCGATTCTTCCCCCTGGTGCCGGTGGGCACCCCTGGCGAGTTCACCTACCAGCCGGTCAAGGCCGGTGTGCGGGCGGGGGTGGTGTATATCGAAGCCCACCAGGACATCTACGGCTATGCACCCGCGCTCTACCGCGAAGCGACCGCTGCCCTCGAGCGCGCGCGACTCGCCGACCACGCGGACCAGCAGCTCGTGGTCAGCGCGCTCGAAGACTCGGGTGGCATTCCGGTACGCGTGTCGCCGGCGCCCGCGGGCGGAGCCGAGCTGGTGCCGGCCGCCGCGATCGAGCGAGGCGTGGAGGCAAACCGTGACGGAGTTCCAAGTACGCACGACCACCAAGCGGGAGATGATTGATCTGACCGAGCGCGTCGCGGCCGTGGTCGCCGAGGCGCGCCTCGCCGAGGGCCTCTGCAGCGTCTACACGCCGCACGCCACCGCCGCCGTCATCGTCAACGAGAACGACGACCCCAACGTCTGCGTGGACGTGCTCGACGCGCTCGACCGCCTGATCCCCGCGGGCGTGTGGCGCCACGACCGTGTCGACGGGAACGCGGCGTCACACATCCAGGCGGCGATCCTCGGCCCGGGCGAGACCATTCCGGTGCGTGACGGCCGGCTCTGTCTCGGAACCTGGCAGGCCGTGATGCTGGTCGAGCTCGACGGTCCCCGCGACCGCCGCGTCCTCGTGACGCTGCGCTAGCTAGATCCTCAGCCGATTCTCGCGCTCTGCCCGCCGTCCACGGGGAGAAGCACGCCGGTGATGAACTTCGCCTCGTCGGAGGCGAGGAAGAGCGCCGCGTGGGCGACGTCCCAGGCCGTGCCCATCTTTTGCCCCAGCGGGACCTGAGCGTCGCGCGCCTCGATGAGCCGTTGCTTCGGCATGCCGCGCTCGCGGGAGATCCCTTCGATGGCCATCGGCGTGTTCATGAGCCCCGGCAGGATCGCGTTCACACGGATGCCGTGCTGGGCGTTACCCAGCGCGAGCGAGTGGGTGAGGGCATTCACCCCCGCCTTCGACGTCTTGTAGGCGAGCGTCCCGACCGAGCAGACGGAGGCGATCGAGGAGACGTTGATGATCACGCCGGCCCGCTGCTCCCGCATGACCGGCAGGACGTGCTTGCAGGTGAGGAACATGCCCTTCAGGTTCACGGCGAAGATGCGATCCCAGGCTTCCTCCGTGAGATGCACCGGCCCGGCGTCGCCGGCGCCGATGCCGACGTTGTTGTGGAGAACGTCGATCCGCCCGCAGGTCTTCCGGCAGGTGTCGACGAACGCCCGGCAGTCCGCCTCCCGGACGACGTCGGCTTCGCAGGCGAACGATTCGCCCCCCTCTTGCCGGATCATCGATTCGGTCTCCCGGGCCGAGGCGAGGTCGCGGTCGACCAGCATGACGCGCGCCCCCTCGCGTGCGAAGATGATCGCCGTAGCCCGCCCGTTGCCGATCGTGTCACCCGCGGTCTGACCCGCCCCGACCACGATCGCGACCTTGCCCTGAAGCCGTCCGCCCATGGGGGATACGGCGGGTTGCTACACCATCGACCGTTCCGCCGCGAGTCGCCGCGTTCCACCCCGCTGGCCACCTCGCTATAGTCCCGGGCCAATCGAGGGGAGGGTGCTCATGGCGACCGACAGCGATGACCTCAAGTTCGAGCTCTCCGATCGGGTGGCGACGCTTACCCTCAACCGGCCCGGGAAGCTGAACGCGCTCTCCGAGTCGATGATCATGGGGGCGATCGAGCATCTGCGGCGCTGCGGCGAGGACCCGGACGTCGGCGCAATCGTGCTGACGGGCGAGGGGCGAGGGTTCTGCGCGGGCGGCGATGTGTCGGCGATGGGCGCGGCGGCCCACGAAGCCATGACTTTCGAGCAACGGGTCGATCGGCAGCGGGTGTGGCATCAGCTCTCGTGGCTGCTGTCCGAGATGCCGAAGGTCACGATCGCGGCGGTCAACGGTCCGGCCGCGGGTGCCGGGCTCGGCATCGCGCTCTCGTGCGACCTCTGCTTCGCCTCCGAGCGGGCACGCTTCGGCACCGCCTTCGCCAAGGTCGGCTTCGGCGGCGACTTCGGCACGACCTGGCAGCTGACGAGACGCGTCGGCGCGATGAAGGCGAAGGAGCTCTTCTTCCTGGGGGAGGTCTTCTCGGCCGAGGAAGCGGATCGGATCGGGCTCGTGAACCGCCTGTTCCCGCACGAGACGTTTCTCGCCGAGGTGCGCCAGATCGCGGCGCGGATCGCGAACGGCCCGCTCGTCAGCTATCGCTACATGAAGGAGAACGTGAACCTCTCGCTCACCGTCGACTTCCGCACCATGCTCGATCGCGAAGCCGTCACCCACCTCCGCTGTGGACAGACCGCCGACCACCGCGAAGGCGTCACCGCCTTCGTCGAGAAGCGGCAGCCCCGCTTCCAGGGTCGCTGATCACCATGCGCCTTCGTCAGGTCGCGCTCGTGGCGCGGGAGCTCGATCCGGTGGTGGCCGACCTCACGGCGGTTCTCGGGATCGAGGTGGCGTTCCACGATCCAGGCGTCGCGGAGTTCGGGCTGCGGAACGCCGTCATGCCGGTCGGCGACACCTTCCTCGAGGTCGTCTCGCCCGTGCAGGAGAACACGACCGCGGGCCGCTGGCTCGAGCGGCATGGTGGAGATGGCGGGTACATGGTGATCCTGCAGACGGAAGACCTCGACGCGGATCGGCGCCGGCTTGCCCGCCTCGGCATCCGGCTCGTCTGGCAGATCGCGCTCGACGACATCGCCACGGTCCACCTACACCCGCGTGACGTGGGTGGCGCGATCGTCTCGCTCGATCAGCCACGGCCGCCCGAGTCCTGGCGCTGGGGTGGCCCGGAGTGGCCGCAACGCGTGCGGACCGATGTCACGCGTCAGATCGTGGGCGTGACCGTCCAGGCAGAAGACCCTCCGCGCATGGCGGCGCGCTGGGCAGACGTGCTTGGCCTCATCACAGCGCCGGGCGGAGGCGGGTCGATCGATCTCGAGCTCAGCGGGGGACGTATCCGGTTCGTGCCCGTCGCGGACGCGTGCGGCGAAGGTATTTCCGCTGTCGGGTTCTCCGCGACGAACGCCGAGCGGGCGCTCGCCGCGGCGCACGCCCGCGGGTTACGCCCGGCCGAGCGCAGCGTGAGGATCGGCGGTGTCCGCGTCGATCTCGAGTAGCCGACGAGGCCGCTCTCTCCGAACTGCTACGCGGTCGCCTTCCGGAGGTCTCCGGTCCCCTCGGGCGTGACCGGAAGCTTCGGCCGTCGCCCGCCCTGGTTCTTCTCCCGCCATTCCCGGAGACCACGGCGAACGTACTCCGCGCTGATCTCGAGGGTGTCGCAGATGTTCTCGAAGGAGAAGAGCCAAGTCCTGTCGACCGACGTTACCCACTCGCGGGCTTCCTCGAACACCTGCCGACCCCGCAGATCCCGCGAGTGAGCGTACTTCTGATAACAGTCGACGGCATCCTCGAGGACCGCGAGCATCAGCAGACGCTCGCGATCGAGCCCGCCTGCCCGTCGGAAAGCCGCGAAGAACTGCGCGGGTAGCAGCACGTCGGGCTCGAAGAGCCCAGCCAGCCGATCATGCCCCGCCGCGAAGCCCCGCTTTCCTTTTGCAACCATTCCCCTCCCCTCCTAACGGGCGGTAAGGTACCCCGCCCCTCGGGACAGACCCTCGGGTCGTCCCTACCACGCGCCTGCGTTGCAAAAGAACCACCCCGGGGATGAAAAAGCCTACACCCGGGAATTAGGGCCCCTTATCGGAATGCCAGGACGAAAGCAAGGCCACCGGAGCACCTAGCCGGACCGGCGCATCGGCGCCGCCTCACAGCCGGCCCGTGCGACTCGGGTCGGGGCGAGCAGCCACCCGAGAGCGGCCAGAGCGCTGATGCCCGCCATGGCGAACGGTACGGAAGCGCCAAGGCGTTCGAAGATGAGCCCCCCGCCGGCTGGTCCCAGTACCCGGGCGCCGGCCGCCAATGATTGCGATATGCCGAGCGCCCCGCCTTGCACCTCGGCGTCGGCCGTCCTCGATATGAGACTCGAGAGAGACGGGCTCGCGAGTCCTTGGCCCGTGACGACGAGCGCGAGAGCAGCCAGCAGGCTGGGCAACTGCGTGGCGAAGGGAACCCAAAAGAAGCCCACGGCGAGGGCCCCGATCCCCGCCAGAACGAGACTCCGCTCGGGGAGACGCCTGGCGAGACGCCCGACGAGCCAGCCCTGCACCACCACCCCCACCAGCCCCATGTAGACCCAAAAGACCGCGACTTGCCGATCCGCACACCCTACCTCGGCGCAGCCATAGCGCTGCTCGGCCGCGAGCGAGAACGTCCCGTACAGAACCGCGAAGGACAGCGTCACGAGGAAGAAGACTCCGAGGAGACGTGCCGCCCCCGGCGGCGCCAGAGCTTCGCGCACCGCGCCCGGCGAGAGGGGGTGGCGGAAGCTCGTGGTCCGTGAACGGTCGGCCGGCCGCGATTCCGGCAAACGGCGGGCGGCAAGTCCAACGTTCACGAGGCAGAGCCCTGCCGCGAAAAGCTCGGGGACGCGCGGCCCGAAGCTGGCCAGCGCCCCCGCCAAGGCGGGACCGAGCACCATCCCCAAGCCGAATGCCGCTCCGATCAACCCCATCCCGCGGGTCCGTTCGGCCCCCTCCGTCAGGTCTGCGATGTAGGCTTGAGCGACCGGGATATTCGCCCCCGCGATCCCTGCCAGGATGCGAGCTGCGAAGAGTGTCCCCACCGACCACGCGCCCGCCAGAAGAAGGTAGCTCACCGCCGAGCCCGCGAGGCTCACGAGCAGCACCGGCCGCCGCCCGAGCTGGTCGGAGAGCCGGCCCCAGACGGGCGCGAAGACGAGCTGCATCAGAGAATACACCGCGATGAGGGCACCGGCCTGAAACGGCGTGGCGTGAAAACGCTCGGCGTAGACGGGCAAGAGCGGAATCACGATTCCGAAACCCACCAGGTCGATGAAGACGGTCAGGAAGAGGACCGGCAGGGACCGTGATCCGGCGGCCGGACGCACCGCGCGAGGAAACCGGAAAGACCCTAGGCAGTCAAGCGAATGCTCGCGGGGTCGCGAGCCGTGCGCGCGTTCGACGCCGAACTGGCTAGATCTGGAACTCCGCGTAGGCGAGCAGCTGCTCGATCCGACGCGTGTCCTCCCACTCTCGCACCCACTTCTCGGCGATCACGCGCGCCGGCGACCGGCCCATCGCCAGCTGTTCGCCCACGCGCTCGAGGTAGAGGCGCTCGTCCTGCCCGGCCTCGTTCAGCGCATGCTGGCGACGGAGCCCTTCCTCGGCGATCGAATAGAGCTCCCGGGCAAGCTCCAGCACCTTGACGCCGCGCAAGCGAGCATGAAGGGCTTCTCGATGGACGTCTCGGTACAGGGTGACGCAGTCCTCGTAGCTCCAGCGCTTGATCAGATCGTAGGCAGCGTCGAGGCAGTCGGCCTCGTAGAAGACGCCCTTCACCAGCGCGGGCAGGGCGAGGATCCGCTCGGGTGGTTGGCTGTCGGCGGCGCGAAGCTCTATGTACCCCTTCAGGCGAACCTCGGGAAAGAGCGTGGTCAGATGCAGGTTCCAGTCGTCGAGCGTCGCCCGCTCGCCCCCGGCCCCCTCTCCCAGGAAGCGCCGGAAGGGCGTGCCGGTCACCGCGGTCTGGTAGCGGCCGCCGCGAAGGATGAAGTAGAGTGGCACGTCGAGCGCCCACTCGACGTAGTCGGCGAACCCCGCCCCGTCGCGGAAGGCGAAGCGGAGAAGGCCGCAGCGAGCGACGTCGGTATCGGTCCAGACGTGGCCGCGGAAGCTCATGTAGCGGTTCAAATCGCCGTCGGAGACCGAGGAGTTCGCGAACATCGCGTTCAGAAGCGGGCTGAGTCCCATGCCGACGCGCAGCTTCCGCATGGCGTCGCCCTCGTCCGCATAGTCGATGTTTGCCTGCACGGTCGCGGTTTGCTTCATCATGCGGTGCCCGAGGGTGCCGACCTTGGCCATGTAGGGGGCCATGATCCGGTAGCGCTGCTTCGGCACCCACTCGATCTCTTCGACCCGGCTCACCGGCTGCATGCCGAGACCGAGGAACGCGAGACCGAGCTCCCGACCGACGCTCACGATCTCGCGCACGTGCGTGGTCATCTCGGTGCGCGTGCAATGGATCGTCGGGCACTGCTCGCCGGAGAGCTCGAGCTGGCCGCCCGGCTCGAGGGTGATCGATGCCCCGCCCCGGGCGAGGGCCACCGTTCGCCCCTCCTCCTCCTTCGGCTCCCATCCGTATCGCTCTGCCAGAGCTCGGAGCACCGCCTCGATCCCGCGCGGCCCGGAGAACGGAGCTGCCTTCCCCGTCGCCCGCTCGACGGCGACCTTCTCGTACTCCGTCCCGATCCGCCAGCGATCGCGCGGCTTGCCGGCCAAATGAAAATGCTCGACCAGCTGGTCAACGCTCTCGATCAGCGTCGCGTGGGCACTCGCGTGGAAATCGGTCATGGGCCGGCCGCGGTACGTTAGCCAGGCCTATCCCCTGTCGCAAGGCGCTCTGGATTCGGCGCGGGCCCCACGAGCAGGGATGCCCTAGTCGCGCGTTCTCCTCTTCCCACTGCGGAGGGCATCGATCGACAGCGGCCCCGCACCCGTCAGGACCAGGGAGAGGGCCATGGCGAGCAGGGCAAGGTTGTACTCGATACCGTGACCCCGATCGGGCTGACAGAACCAATTCATGAAGAACCCGTCCTTCAGGTGGACGGTGAAGATGGCGCCGGTCATGACGATCGCTGGTCCGAGCGCCGCAAGCCGGGTGAGCGCACCGACCAGCACACCGAGGCCCCCGAAAAATTCGCCGACCATGACGAGGACGGTGAGCGACGCCGGCATGCCGTTCTTCGCGAACAGAGCGATGGTGCCGCTGAAGCCCGACCCGCCCCACCAGCCGAGCACCTTCTGCGCCCCGTGCGCGAAGAAGATCACGCCGAGCGCGAGCCGGATGATCACGGGACTATAACGCATGGCGTTACCTCCGCCCCTTTCGGGGAACCGGCTTTCTTACTTGGGGCGGCGTGTAGTGCAGTGCCGCTTTCCTTGTCAAACCCGTGCCCTTGCCCGTGCCTCTGCCCCTCGCCGCTGCACCGCGACCTCGGCTAGAACACTGCCATGTCGGTGCGCTTCGCGGCCGCCGTCCCAGCGACGAGCGACTACCCGACGCTTTGCGAGGCCTGCCGCGCCGCGGAGGAGGCAGGCTTCCACGCCTACGCCCGTCCCGACCACCTGCTCGCCGAGGGGACGCTCGCGCCACCTGGCTCGCCTCTCCTCGAATGCTTCACGACCATCGCCACCCTCATCCCGACGACCACTCGCCTCCGGTTCCTCCAGACCGTCGCCTGCAACTCGTTCCGACATCCTGGACTGCTCGCCAAGATGGTCGCCACACTCGACGTCATCTCGAACGGGCGGATGGAGCTCGGGATCGGCGCGGGATGGCTCAGGGAGGAGTACGACGCGTACGGCTACGAGTTTCCTCCGGCGGCGGTCCGCCTCGAGCAGCTGAGAGAGGCGCTCGAGGTCGTGAAGCTGCTCTGGTCCGGCGAACCGGTCGACTACGCAGGGACGCACTATCGGTTACGCGGAGCGGTCGCGGCGCCGCGGCCGCTTCAGCGTCCAGGACCGCCGATCCTGGTCGGCGGCGGAGGCCCGGGCCTCCTGGCGATCGCGGCGGCGGCGGCGGACGTCGTCAACATCGTGCCGCCGACCTCGGGGGGCGCGGCCGACCTGGAGGCCGTCCGCCGCTTCACGCTCGCCAGCTTCCAGGGCAAGGCCGCACGCGTGCGGCAGCTCGCCGAGCGCGCTGGGCGGGATCCCGCGAGCCTCGTCCTGTCGGCAATGTTCTTCGTGCAGCTCGCCGAGAGTGACGGGGAGGCACGCGAGCTCACAGGGACCGTGGCGTCGCGTTACGGACTCTCCGTCGCCGACGCGGAGCGCTTCCCGCTGACCCTGATCGGTACCCCGGCGCAGCTCCGGGAGCGACTGGCGGAGCGGATTGCGCGACTCGACCTCGGCTACGTGGTACTTCAGTTTTCGTCGCCGACGATCCTGACCCGCTTCGGCGCGGAGGTCCTGCCGGCCGTCAGGGGTGGATGATCCCGTGCGGTGCCGAACGGGACCGTCAACTTTTCGACGCGCGTTCGCCGAGGCGGATGGGTGACACCTTGCTTCCCGCACGGCGTCCGCCATCGCACTCGCGCCGTGGCTCCCGCCGGACCCTTCCGTCGCAGTGCTCAACGCCCTTGCCAGCCCTTCTCCAGGCTCGCGTTCTAACAGGCTTTCCTAGAATCCAACCGCTGCGAGCCGAGGTAGGTGACGGGTCCATCCAAGGTCCGCTGCGAGCTGGCATGGAACCTGCTCTTGCCGTCCGGCGTGGCGCAGGACGGGGTAGCTCCGGATGGATGGGTGAGTGGAAGTTGCGGTGAGGTGGTGTGGCAGGACGTGGATGCGGTGACCGGAAAGGCCCCGGAAGGGCGGCGGCACCGGCGACGGTAGCCGCCGTCCCTTCCCGAAGCCGCTCAATGCTCCTGGGCGCTCGGGGCGCTGAGACGCTCCACGGCGCGGGCCGCGTCGGCCGACGAAGGATAGCGGCCGATCATCACCCGCTGCCAGGTCGTCCCTCGGACCGTTCCCGGCAGCAAGAACGCCGGCTCCTTTTGCCTGGAGAACCACTCCCGCTCCGCCTCGGCCTCCATCGCGTCCGTCGTCGAGGCGACCTGTACCGTCCAGCTCCCATCCTCTAGGCGGCGCGCGAACGGTTGCTGCGCCCGGTGCCGTGGGGCGGGAACGGTGTGCGCCAGCAGCTCGGCCTCGTCCGCCCCCATGGTGAACCGCTCGTCGCCCAGCGCGACATCCTCCGCGCTCGCGCTCGTGCCGAGAGCGGTCTCGGCCCCGGCGTGCGCGGGCGTGGAACGAAGCAGCGCCTGCACGCCTTGGCGCTCGACCGACACGATGCGCCAGCGCCCCGACGTGCTCCGGAGACGTACCGCGTATTCCGGACCGTCATCGCCGGCCCGATAGACGAAGAAGGCGACGGCGCCCTCGCGCCGCAGGGTGGCAATCGCCTGTCGGAGATCTGCCCAGGAGACCCGGAGCATCGCCGTGGGCTCCTCCACCATCCGCTCGACGGCCCGTTGCAGACGGATCTTCAAGTAGTCGCGTGCCGATGCCATGGACGGCAACCAGCCGCCCTTGCCCCGCAGTGCGAGCCGCACCGTCTCTGATTCGCCCGCCCGGTCCTCGAGGAGACCCGACAGCGCCGCACCCGTCAGCGCATCGAAGTCCACCGCGCTTTCCACGCCCGCCAGGTCGTGGCGATCCAGCGCCAGCTTCAGCCGCACGAGCGTCACGGTCGGCGACCGCCACGTCCACAGGCCGCCAACCATGACCGCACCGGCTATCACGCCAGAGGCCACAGTTCTCCGCATCCGCCCCTCCTACCCGCCGCCGCGGCGCTATATATCAGGCAGACGGCGCCGGCCCAACGCCGGCAGCCAACGCGGTACACGCCGCAGATATTCCGCGTAGGCACGCCCGAACCTCGTTTCGAGTCGTGGCTCTTCGATGCCTACCACCCAGAGGTGCACTCCGAGGGCGCCGCCGAGCGCGACG
>VBLA01000459.1 GCA_005879245.1 Deltaproteobacteria bacterium | reverse complement strand
CTCATGGACCCGGACTTCCTCTGGGAGGTGGAGGTCCCCGAGACGGTCCGACGGGGTCGCGTCACGGGGCGGCTCCTCGGCGGCTGCCTCTCGGTTCTCGCCGCGATGCTCGGGACCCCCTATGCTCCCGAAACCGACGGAGCCGTGCTCTTCCTGGAAGACGTGCACGAGCGGCCCTATCGCCTCGACCGGCTGCTCACCCAGCTCATCCAGTCCGGTAGGCTCCATCGGGTGGCGGGCCTCGTCTTCGGGACGATGGCCACCTGTCCCTGCATCGACGGGGTGGGGCCGCTCGAGGTGGTGCGCGCCTGCTGCGCGGAGCTCCCCTGTCCGATC
This sequence comes from Deltaproteobacteria bacterium, assembly GCA_005879245.1. Taxonomy (GTDB): domain Bacteria; phylum Desulfobacterota; class Binatia; order DP-6; family DP-6; genus DP-23. The sequence goes on along the minus strand of VBLA01000459.1, from coordinate 2,578 downwards.
GGCTTCGGACTTCCCGCCGGTCACGCCCCTCCTGACGACGGTTGCGAGAACCTGGCGCTGCCCCTCGGAGTCGAGGTCGCGCTCGACACCGAACGCGGACGGCTCACGGCCCTCGAGCCGGCCGTCGCATAGGAGGCGAAGTGGACTTCGCCGCCGTCGAGCGCGAACTCCAGACGGCCATCGAGGCGGGGGCCTTCCCCGGTGCGGTCATCCTGGTCGGCCGGGCCGGGAAGATCCTCTACCACGCCGCCTTCGGCTCGCGCAGCCTCGAGCCCGAACGGACGCCGATGCGTCCCGACACGATCTTCGACCTCTCCTCGCTCACCAAGCCGCTCGCCACCGTCACCGCCTTCATGCTGCTGCTGAGCGAGCGGAAGCTCCAGCTCGACGATCGCGTAACGCGCTTCTTTCACAACTTCGGCGTGCACGGGAAGACCCACGTGACCTTCCGGCACCTGCTCGCGCACTGCTCCGGGCTCGCCGGCTGGCGTCCCTACCACCGCGACGTCGTCCGCATCGAGCGGCAGGGACGACTCAACTTCATCGCCAGCCGGGGCGCAAAGGAGTTCGTGTACGAGCAGATCCACCGCGAGCGGCCCGAGTACGAGACGGGTGAGCGAGCCGTCTACAGCGACCTCGGCTTCATGCTCCTCGGCGAGGCGATCGAGCTCGTGTCGCGCATGCCGCTCGACCGGGTGTGCCAGGAGCGGGTGTTCCGCCCCCTCGGCCTGCGCGCGATGTCGTTCATCGCTCTCTCGGAGCTGCGCGCACGGCGGCTGACGCCGGTGGCCGATGTGATCGCGCCGACGGCGTACTGTCCCTGGCGGAAACGGCTCCTCCTCGGCGAGGTCGACGATGACAACGCCTATGCGATGGGCGGGGTGTCGGGCCACGCCGGTCTCTTCTCGAGCGCGACCGACATTCACACGCTCGTGACGCGCCTGCGTGCCTGCTACCGGGGCGAGGACGCCTTCATCGCGCGAGAGACGATGCGCGAGTTCTGGACCCGCGATCGCACCGTTCGCGATTCCACGTGGGCGCTCGGCTGGGACATGCCTTCCCCCCTGGCGTCGAGCGCGGGTCGGCACATCTCCTCGACCGCCGTCGGCCATCTCGGCTTCACGGGCACCTCGCTCTGGATCGATCTCGAGCGCGACGCGCACGTCGTGCTCCTGACCAACCGCGTTCACCCGAGCCGGGACAACGACCGCATCCGGGACGTTCGTCCGCGGGTCCACGACGCGGTGATGGAGGTACTCGATCGGTGAGAGTACATCTGATCGCGGCCTGCGGAGTCGGGATGAGCGCGCTCGCGGGTCTCCTCCGCGAGGGCGGTCACACCGTGACCGGCTCGGACGAGAACGTCTATCCACCCGCGAGCACGCTGCTCGCCGAGCTCGGCATCCCGGTCTCTCCGGGGTACGACCCCGCCCGCCTCGACGGCGTGGAGCTCGTCGTGTGCGGGAACGCGGTCACGCGGACGAATGCGGAGGCGGAGGCCGCACGAGTTCGTGGCCTCCGCATGACGTCGATGCCCGCGGCGCTGGAGGAGATGTTCCTCGCCGGCCGGAGTCCGTTGGTCATCGCCGGCACCCACGGGAAGACGACCTCCACGGCCATGCTCGCCTGGGTCCTCGCGCGAGCGGGTCGCGACCCGGGCTTCCTCATCGGCGGCGTGCCGCGCGATCTCGGCCGGAGCTTCGCCGTCGGGTCGGGGCGCTGGTTCGTGATCGAGGGTGACGAGTACGATTCGGCGTACTTCGACAAGGAGCCGAAGTTCCTGCACTACCGTCCCGCGGCGGTTCTCCTCACGGCGGTTGAGTTCGACCACGCCGACATCTATCGCGACCTCGATCACGTGAAGAGCGCGTTCCGCAAGCTGCTCGGCATCCTCCGCCCCGACGCCGCGCTGGTCGCGTGCGGCGACTTCCCGCATCTCCTCGACGTCGTGGGCAGCCGGGGGGCCCGGCTCTTCGGGCTCGAGGAGCGAAACGACTGGCGGGTGACGGAGCTCGAGGACGATGGCGCGACGCGCTTCACGATCCGGGAGGGCGGTCGGGCAGTGTGCCGGGTGACGCTTCAGCTGCCGGGGGCGATCAACGCCCGCAATGCGCTCGGCGTCCTGCTGCTCGCCGTCGAAGCGGGGGTCGGCTGGGAGGAGGCCGCCGCCGCGCTGGCCGAGTTCCGAGGCGTCCGCCGCCGGCAGGAAGTGGTTGCCGAAGCACGGGGAGTGACGGTGATCGACGACTTCGCGCACCACCCGACGGCGATCGCGGGGACGCTGGCGGCGCTCCGCGCCCGCTACCCGGGACGACGGCTCCGCGCGGTCTTCGAGCCGCGTTCGAACACGAGCCGCCGCCGGGTGTTCCAGGAAGCGTTCATCGACGCGCTCGCGGGGGCCGACGAGGCCGTCCTCGCCGCGGTCTACAGCAAGGCAGCCGATCCGATTCCGCCCGAGGAGAGGCTTCTGCCCGAGCGAATCATCGACGCGCTCGAGCGCCGGGGGGTCCCGTCGCGTCTCGTCGACGGCGTGGCCGCGATCCGCGACTACTTGGTCGGCTCGGCACGCCCCGGTGAC
>VBLA01000458.1 GCA_005879245.1 Deltaproteobacteria bacterium | reverse complement strand
TCGCCGGGCGATGACGGCCTCGCCCGCGCGCACGTCGATCGCACCGCCGCCGTGCTCGACGCGGAGCATCCCCCGCAGCACGACCGTGTACTCGTCGAACTCGGGCTTCTGCCCGGGCTCGACCCAGCCGGCCGGGCTCCGCATGTGCGCGATGCTCACGGCCGCGGTCTTCGAGTTCACGCGGCCGATGAACTCGTCGATCTCCTTCGGCAGGTTGCCGGCGGCGACGATGCGGGTGGGCTGGCGGACGTGCTCGGGCATGGTGCCGCCGACGCTCCTAGCACGTCGGCGGCCCCTGCCAAACTGGCTCGCCGCGCTCAGGGCGCGCCCGCCGTCGGCCGGAAGCGACCCGGCACGAGCAGGGCTCCGATCGCGGCGAGCGGACCTCTCCGGTCCCAGTCATCGATCCCGTTGTACCAGGCGAGCCCGAGCGTCTGGGCCCGGGGGCTGGCGGCGGCGAGACGGAACCAGAGACGCTGGTGGCGCCCATAGAACAGGCGCGCAGCGAGGCCGAGGCGGCGGAGCTTCCGCCCGATCGGCCCGCGCGCCACCGTGCGGGCGTAGGACCGGAAGCTCCAGTCGCCCGTCGCGCGGGCGGCGAGGATCGCGTCGGCCGCGAGCACTCCGTACTCGAGCGCGAAGGAGATGCCCTCGCCCATGAGCGGATCGACGCCGGCCGCATCGCCCACGAGGAGCGCGTGGGGCGCGGCCACCGCCGTGCCGGTCGCGTAGGTGCGGATCGGAAAGGCCTTCCAGGAGCGCGCCTCCGCGCCGACGCCCGCGAGCGCCTGCACGAGCTCGGCCTGGAGGCGCGTCCCGTCCACGGGGGGGAGCGCGTAGACGCCGACGTTCGCGTGCGGCACGCCGTCGATCATGCACGGGAAGACCCAGCGGTAGCCGCGGAGCCCCGTCGCGCAGGCCGTGAAGTCGAACTCGTAGCGGCGCTCGGCGTACCCATCCCACCCGCGCGGGTCGACCGGGACGTCGCACATGACGGCGCGCGCCACCGGGCCGCTCCGCGCGCCGACCAGCGCCCGGCGAACGACGCTCCCGCTGCCATCCGCCCCGACGACGACGGGCGCCCAGTAGCACCGCCGTTCCGTCTCGATCCGCACGCCGCCCTCCTCGCGCGCGACGTGGAGGACGTGCTCGTCCTCGTGCAGCGCGACGCCGCGATCGCGCGCGGTCCAGGCGAGGAGCGCGTCGAACTCGCGCCGGCGGACGACGCGGCAGAGGTCGTCGCTCGCCACGTCGACCTGGCCGCCCGGCAGCGCCGCCCGGCCGCGGTCGACGCGGGCGTGCGGCGTGGTGAGCGCGACGCCGAGCTCCGCGAGCAGGTGGAGGGCCTTCGGGATGACGCCGCCCGCGCACGTCTTGTCGCGCGGGTGGTGCGCCTTCTCCAGGACCACCGTGCGCGCGGCGACCGCGGGATCCCGCGCCGCCAGGCGGAGCGCCGTCGCCGCCCCGCCCGGCCCCGAGCCGACGATCACGACGTCGCAACGCTCCATCCGCGCTGCTTCTTATCGCCAGGCGCGACCGCTTGCCACCGGATGAATTCCGCCGATAGGGTCGGTTTGATCGCGAGAGCCATGATGAAGGTTGACGGGGCGACTCAGAAAGTCCTTTCGCTCCTCGCGGGCTTGGCCCTCGCCGGGTGCGCCGCGCGCCAGGCCCCCACGGTCGTCTTCCTCTCCGACTTCGGAACCTCGGACGATTCCGTGGCGATCTGCAAGGGCGTCATGCTCGAGATCGAGCCCCGGCTCCGGATCGTCGATCTGACCCATGCGGTCCCGCCCTTTTCCGTGCGTGACGGGGCGCACTTCCTCGCCGGCACGGCGCCCGCCTTTCCGCCCGGGACGATCTTTCTGGCGGTGGTCGATCCCGGCGTCGGGACCCCGCGCAAGGCAATCGTCGCCGTCTCGGGGCGCGGGCAGTACTTCGTGCTGCCCGACAACGGCCTGGTGAGCGACGTGGCCGCGCGCGACGGCATCCGCGCGGCGCGCGAGATCAGCAACCCGCGGTGGATGCTCGGCGCGGCTCCGTCGTCGACCTTCCACGGTCGCGACATCTTCGCGCCAGTCGCGGCGCACCTCGCGCGTGGCGAGGACTGGACCGCCGTCGGGCCGCCGCTCTCGAGCCCCGTCCTTCACGAGGCGAGCGAGGCGAAGGTCACCGAGGCGGGGCTCGTCGGCGAGGTCGTCGCGCTCGACGGACCCTTCGGCAACCTCGTCACGAACATCGACGCGGAACACTTCCGCGGCCTGGGCTACTCGCTCGGCGATCGGGTGCCCCTGACGATTGAAGGACGGAGCTTCGTCTTCCCCTTCGTGCGGACCTTTGCCGACGTGCCGATCGGGAAGCCGCTCCTCTACATCGACTCGCGCGGACGCCTCGCCGTCGCGATCAACCAGGGCGACTTCGCGCAGGCATATCGCATAGGCCGACCGGCGGGGATCCTGATAGTACCGAAGCCCCGCTGACCAACTGGCAGCTGCCCGGCCGGCACTGCCAGACGACGTTTGCAGCGGAAGGGGCCTTCGGGACAATCCTCCCCAATGCGCGTCTCCTTCGCCTCGCGGGTGGCGGCGGTGCTTGTCGCGACCGCGATCGTTACGTCGGGCGTGGGGCGTGCCTCGAGCCGGCGACCGCCCGCGCGGCGGAGCGCTGCTGTGCCGCGCGTTGCCACCGCGACATGGCAGGCATCGCGCTACGAGAGAGCGCCGAGGCGCTTTTGAGGAATCCGCACTTCGGCGTCGCCGAAGTGAGTGAGAGCCTGGGCTACGAAGACCCCGCCAACTTCGGCCGGGCGTGCCGACGGTGGTTCGGGATGGCCCCCGGGCGCTATCGCAGGCAGCTGCTCGCGACCGCCGAGCGCGCCGAGCAAAAGGCTCCGCCGCAGCACGGGCGCCGGCGGGTGCGGCGGGGCTGATTCGGTATCAGGTCTGTACGGCGCCGCCGGGCGCCCCGGCACGACCGAGCACGGTGCGAACCGCGGACGCGAGCGCGGCTGCAGGATCAAGAGGCGCCACTCGCGCTCGCCACGCCACGTGTTGATCGGGGCGTACGAGCAGCGCACCGCTGGCGGTGATCTCGCACACCGCCGCCCAGTGCTCCTCGG
>VBLA01000457.1 GCA_005879245.1 Deltaproteobacteria bacterium | reverse complement strand
CGGGTTGGGTGTGGGGATCCAGAGGCAGCCTTCCTGCTCCTGACCGGGCTGGAGCGTCGGACCGTCGAGGACGATCTGGTAGCCGCCGGGTGGGGGTGGCGGCGGGGTGGCCGGCGTGTACTCGAGCGCCGGCAGGCAGGGGGCACCCGGAGCCGTGCCGGTCGGGTCCGCTCCCGATCGGATCCAGGCGTCGATCAGCGCGATCTCCGTATCCGACAGCGCGGGGCCGATGCCCGGCATGCGCGTCCCTTCGCCGTCGAGGAGCGTCCCGTGGAGCTTCTCGCTCAGGAAGCTCGCGTCGGGGTCGCCCGGCACGACCCGGATCTTGCCGGCCGCGTGGGCCACCAGGTTGTCGGCCGGGACGCCCACCAGGCTTGCGTAGGCGGCGCCCACCTGGAGGTTGAGATTGCCCTGCGTGAAGTGCCCGTGGCAGGTGGCGAGCGAGCAGCTCGGCGTGAAGATCCGGTTCTGGATCGTCTCGAAGGTCCGCTGCCCCTCACACGTCACCCCGGGGGAGAGAGGCTGACAGTCGGCGTTGCAGGTCGACGTGTTCGGCGGCTCGCAGCGCTCGCCCCCCTCTGCATCGACGGTCCCGTCGCCGCAGCGGGAGAGGGTGGCGGCGAAGCTCTTCCGCATCCTGGCCGTCTTCGCTTTGAGACGGCCCCGGAGAAGGTTGCAGTCGGCGCTGATCGTCGCCGCGAGGCGGACCTTCCGGAAACCGCCGCAGGCCGGCCACTCGGCTCGCACCTTCCAGCCGTTCCGGAGCGGGCGCATCCGTGCCGGAGCGAGCCCACAGCCGCTGCCGATGCGGACACCCGAGGCGCTCACCACCACGACGTCGACGTCCGGGGTCTCGGCGCCTCCGATGAGGGGTGCCTTGCCGTTGCCCACGAGGTAGCGGCCGGAGCAGGCGGACCGGGTCGGCTTCTTGGCCGACGCCGGGAGGGTGGAGAGCGCGAGACCCGCGGCGACGGCGAGTACCAGGGTGAAGCCGGACCGGTCGTGCATGAGGCCTCCCGGTGAGCGTCCGGGCGGAGACTAGTCCTCGGCAGGCGACGCCGTCAATCTGCGTTCGCGGCCTCGATCCCGAAGCGCTATGAAGCCCGCGCGTGACACCGCTCGTCTCCGTCCTCCTTCCGGCCTTCGACGCCGAGCCGACCCTCGTCCCGGCTCTGCAGAGCGTCAGGCGGCAGACCGAAGCCCGCTGGGAGTGCGTCGTCGTCGACGACGGCTCGGAAGACGGGACGCCGCGGACGGCCGAGGCCGCGGCGGCCACGGACGATCGCTTCCTTATCGTCCGGACGCCCCATCGCGGCCTCGCCGCGGCGCTCGCGACCGGGCTCGCGCGCTGCCGCGGGCGCTTCATCGCGCGCATGGACGCCGACGACCTCATGCACCGGGAGCGCCTGGCGCGGCAGGTGGGCGCGCTCGAAGCGGACGCGTCGCTGGCGGCCGTCGGCTGTCACGTCCGGCTCTTTCCCCGCGCGCAGCTGGGACGCGGGTGGCGGTCCTACGAGCGGTGGCTGAATGCCATCGATTCCGTCGAGCGGGTGCGGGCGGAAGCGTTCGTCGAGTGTCCCGTGGCCCACCCGAGCCTGATGATCCGGCGCGAGCTGCTCGTCGAGTTCGGCTACCGGGACCGGGGCTGGCCCGAGGACTACGACCTGCTGCTCCGCCTCCTGGCGCGCGGACACCGGGTGGGTATCGTGGCGCGCCGGCTGCTCGCCTGGCGCAACCATCCCGCCCGCATCTCGCTCACCGACGCGCGCTACGCCCCCGCCAGCTTCACGGCCTGCAAGGCCGCGTTCCTGGCGGCGCACTTCCTCGCGGGCGTCGAGGAGTACGACCTCTGGGGCTACGGCGCGACGGGGCGGACGCTCCGCCGGGCGCTCCTCGCGGAGGGCAAGCGGCCGGCGCACGTGGTGGACCTTCACCCGGGCCGGCTCGGCCAGACGATCCACGGAGCAGCGGTGGTCGTGCCCGACGAGATCCCCCGTCTGCCGCGGCGGCCCCTCGTCGTGTCGGTGGCCGGCGCGGGGCCCCGCCGTCAGATCCGGGACGCGCTCACCGCCATGGGGCTCCGCGAGCTCGACGACTTCGTCTGCGCGGCGTGAGCGCGCCGGATCAGAGGCGCTTGACCCGGCTGGGACACTGGAGCAATACTTAAGCATATGCTTAACCAAGAGGCATCGCTCGACCTGATGTTCAAGGCACTCGCCGACCCGACCCGGCGGGAGATCATCGCCCGCCTGGCGGGCGGCGAGGCGAGCGTCAGCGAGCTTGCACGTCCCTTCGACATGTCGCTACCGGCCGTGCACCAGCACCTGCAGGTGATCGCCGAAGCCGGTCTCATGAACTGGTCGAAGGAGGGACGCGTGCGTCGCTGTCGGCTCGAGCCACGGGCGCTCGATCGAGCGGCGGGCTGGATCATGCAGCGACGCGCACTCTGGAACCGGCGCCTGGACGCCCTCGGGCGCCACCTGAAGGAGGGGAAGACATGACCGAGCCGAAGGCTCACGAGAAGCTCACTCTCCGGCGCATCTATGACGCACCTCCGGAGCGGGTGTTCCGCGCCTGGACGGATCCTGCGGAGCTCGCACGCTGGAACGTGCCGGCGGACGGCTGGACCATCGAGGTTCTCGAGGTCGACCTTCGGGTCGGTGGCCATTACCGCGCCACGTTTGGCCCTCCGGGCGAGGAGCCGTACCTCGAGACCGACGAGTACCGGGAAATCGTCCGCCCAAAGCGTCTGGTGTTCACCGAGACCATCAGCCGGGGCGGCACGGTGCTGACCCAGACGCTCTGCACCGTCGAGTTCATCGATCTGGGAGGCCGCACCGAGGTGGTCCTGACGGACGAGGGGATCGGCGCAGACGTGCACCGTGGCGGCTGGAGCAGGGCGCTCGATAACCTCGCCCGGATAGTCGCGGGCTCGCGCGCTACTTCGACATGAGGGCCTTCGCGCGCTTCTGGATCTCTCCGGTCGAGACGTCCTCGATGCGCGTGGCGATCCACCAGACGTTGCCGACCGGGTCCCGCACGCCCCCCTGGCGGTCCCCGTAGAACTGGTTCACCGGCTCCGCCAGCGACGTCGCTCCGGCCTTGAGCGCGCGCTGGTAGGTGGCGTCGGCGTCGGTCGTGTACAGGTAGATGGCGCCCGGCATGGGCTTCCAGTCGTC
>VBLA01000456.1 GCA_005879245.1 Deltaproteobacteria bacterium | reverse complement strand
CCGCGTCCTTGTCCCAGCCCGCGTCGTAGATGTTCGCCTGCGAGAGGAGCTCCCCCAGCATGCTCGCGGCGGCGCCGTAGGAGCCCCACGCCTCGTAGTAATTGTTGTACGCGTGCACCTTGCCGAAGCGAAGCCGCGGATGGCGCTCGGTCGTCCGCTCGAAGTGGTTGTGGTGGAGCGTGACCCGGATCACGGCATCGCCGCTCTCGGTGGGACTCGCGCCGATCAGGATGACCTTGTCGTGATGCGAGAAGCGGCACCAGGAGATCGTGATGTCGGTCGACGCGCGCGTGACGTCGATGAGCCCGTCGCTCCAGTTGGAGAGCGAGCAATGGTCGATCCAGAGGTCGTGGGCCCCATTGACGACGTGCACCGCGTCGTCCTCGCCATCCGCGAAGATGAGGTTCTCGACGATGACGTTCGACTGCCCGTCGATGACCAGCCCCCGACCGGTGATGGTGACCTTCGCGCCCCGACCGTCGATCGTCTTGTCGGAGGCGACGGCGATCGGCGTGACGGGATGCACTTCCCCCGAGACGCGGAAGCGGATCCATCGCCGCGACGGGTTCTCGGCGGCGCTGCGCAGACTGCCCGGTCCGCCGTCGGCGAGCGTCGTGACCCAGTAGACCTCGCCCCCCTGGCCGCCCGTCGCACGGTCGCCGAAGCCTTGCACGTCGTGTACGAGGTCGGCGAAGCGGCTCGGCGCCGCGGTGTCGTCCCCCGCGAGGCCCGGCGTCGCCCCGCCGAGGAGCAGGCCCAGTGCTCCGAGCCAGAGACGGTGCCTTCCGCCAGCGCGCGGCATGATCGCCCATCCTGCCACAACCCCACGGCTTGGCGCTCCCCGTCCGAAACGGTAAGGAGGCCCGCATGAAATGGACGTCGTGGCTCGGCGCTGCCGTCCTCCTCGGCCTCGTGAGCTTCGTCGTCTGGTCGAGCTTCCGCATCGCCGGGGTACGGTGCGAGACGTGCATCGAGTTCGAGGGACGGAGGGCGTGCCGGGAGGTCGAGGGCGCGAGCGAGGAGGAGACGCTCACTGCCGCCCGCACCAATGCCTGCGCCCTCATCGCGAGCGGCGTCACGCAAACGATGGCGTGCCAGCGCACCCCGCCCGCCTCGTCGAGCTGCCGGGCGGAGTGATCCACGTGCCGCCCGGGGGACCAGTCGTCCGCTGCCATCGCTGCGGAACGACGGTCGACGGAGAGCGCGCGGGCGTGCGGGCGGTCTGCGAGCACTGCAGTGCCTATCTCCATTGCTGCCGCAACTGCGATTTCTACGCCCCCGGGGTCGCGAACGACTGCCGCGAGCCAACCGCCGAGCGCTGGCGGACAAGGAGCAGGGCAACTTCTGTGACTACTTCCGCCCGCCGCCCGCGGCGCACACGGCGACCGACCCCACTCAGTCGACACGCGCGCAGCTCGCAGGCCTCTTCGCGAAAAAGACCGACGGGTAGAACAAGCGCTAGAGCACGGCGCGCACAACGGCGAACGCGGCTCGTCGGGAAAATAGCGAGCGATCGGCGCGCGCCGCGGTCTTCCTGCGCACGCAGCCTCGATTGCCGGCGTTGGAACGTTCCTTGGTTGCCTCCGGTGGGAGAGCAGTCATTGATGGGTGATGAGCAGTCCCGCACAGCGCCCGACGAGGGTGGCCCCCGGTCGTGAGTCGCCCCGAACGTCCGGAACCGCTCTGGTCGCCGGGACCGGCGCCGCGCCCGGCAAGGAACGGCGCGCCGGTGGGAAGCCGTCGCGAGACGTGGATGCTCCGCCGCCTGATCGGACGGGCACTCATCGTCCTGGCCATAGTCGAGACAGCGTGGCTCGGCTACCCGAGCGTCCGCGCGATCGTGCTCACGCTCGAGGACAGCCCGGCCGCACGGGGTGAGCGCCTGGCCGCCGAGCTCGGTTGCTTCGGCTGCCACGGCCCGGGGGGCAACGGGGGAACGCGCAACCCGGGGAGCGAGGAAGGGAGCGTCCCCGCGTTCACCGAGCAGACCCAGATGATGTACGTGAAGGAGGTCCAGGACCTCCGCGAATACATCGCGGACGGCGCTCCCCGTCGCAAGCGCGAAGACCCCGACTACCGGGCTAAGGTCGAGGCGGCGGCCCTTCGCATGCCGGCCTATGGCGGGCTCCTCCGCCCGGCTGAGATCGACGATCTCGTCGCGTATCTGCGCGCGACCTCGGGGCAGATCCTGCCGAACGAGGACCTGGCCGCGCACGGGGCGGAGCTGGCCCAGGAGCTCGACTGCTTCCGCTGCCATGGCCCGCTCGGGGCGGGCGGCGTGCCGAATCCCGGCTCCTTCAAGGGCTACGTCCCCGGCTTCTGGGGAGGCGACTTCGAGGAGCTCGTCCACGACGACGATGAGCTCGGCCGGTGGGTCGCCGAGGGGAAGATCGCGCGCATCGCCGAGCATCTCCGCGCTAGCACGCCAGCGAGCGCCGGATCGACAAATTTCCGCCCTGAACATCGACCATTTCAAATGCTACCGCGTGGAGCGGACGATCGGGACGCGCCCCTTCGACGAGCAAACCGTCGTCCTCGAAGATCAGTTCGAGCGGAAGACCACACGGGTCCGCAGGCCGCTGCTCACTGCGACGCCTTCGACAAGGACGGTCACCCAGTTCACCTGCTACCGCTTCATCGACGCCTTCGGACAGCCAGCACCTCGACCTACCTCCACGTCCTCCACCAAGACTACCTCCAGCATCTCGACGACCGCGTGAGCGCGACCCTCTCGCTCCACCGACGACCGCGGCGGCAACGAGCCGAGCTGCGACCGTGAGGCTGC
>VBLA01000455.1:1748-6350 GCA_005879245.1 Deltaproteobacteria bacterium | reverse complement strand
GATTGCGACAACCCGGATCATCTCGTCGCAACGCCGCCCACGAAGACGGTGTTCCTCCCCGTGCCTGGCCGCGACACGGGTGGGTTGACGATCCCACTCTCGATGGTGCGCGTGCCGAAGACAGATCATTGGTACATCGATGGCCCCATCTTGCCGGCGATCATCAACGAGTACGACCGAGACGGCGCCTTCGTGCGGAACATCGTGCCCTCGGGCGTGCCGAAGAACCCGATCGGCATGGACGTCGGGTCGGACGGCACGCTCTACTACGCCGAGCTGAACCTCGACCCGGTCACGCTCGACACACGCTGCGGCAGCATGTCGATGGTCAAATTCGATGCGGGTGGACAGCCGCACCTGCCGCAGACGATCGGACGGACCCTTCAGTTCCCCGACGGCGTGACCGTCGTCGACTCGTCGCGGTTCGCCGTGGACTTCACGAAGCTACCGCCGGCTGTCGACCTCGATCCGTCGGCCTGCGGCGGCGAATAGGCTACCGCGACTCCAGCAGCACCGCCAGATCCTTCGCGTTCTGCACCGCGTAGTGTTGGTAGCAGTTGTTCATCAGCACGTGGACCGTGCGGCTCCGCTGGGCGAGGCCGCGAATCTTCTCGACCCACTCGCCGAGCTCCTCCCGCCCGTAGAGGTAGCCGAACCGCTCGGTCGTGCTCACCCCGGGCCGGGCCCAGGTCGCTTGCTTGCGGCCGTGGAAGCGGACGACCGCGAGCTCATCGGACGTCGTCTCGGCGAGCGGCGGCACACTCGCCGGGGTGTCCTGCGGCTCGTCGACGGAGACGTACACGAGTCCCGTGGCGCGGAGGAACTCGAGGACGCGCGCGCGCCGCGCCTCCGCCATCCATCCCGCCTGCCGGAACTCGACCGCCACGGGCAGCGGGGCGAGCCGCCCGGCGGCTCGCTCGAGGTACGCGCGACTCTCGCGGTTCGGCGGAAACCATTTCGGCATCTGGAGGAGCACGTAGCCGAGCTTGCCCGCGACGCGGAGCGGCTCGAGCGCCGCGCGGAAGCGCCGCCAGATCTCCTCGACGACCTCGGGCGGGAGGTCGCGGGCGGACACGCTCCGCGCCGTGCGGAGGGTCTTCGGCAGGAGCTGCATGAGGTCGCGGTCCAGGCGCGCGGGCTCCACGGGATGGCCGGTCATCGCCGCGTACGCCTTCACCCCGAAGACGAAGTCCGCCGGCGTCCGGTCGACCCACGCGTGCGCGTGCGCGCTGGTCGGGAGCGCGTAGTAGGTGGCATCGACCTCGACCACTCCGAAGTGGTGGGCGTAGTAGCGCAGGCGGCGCTCGGGCGTGTTGGCCGCGCGTGGGTAGAACGTGCGGCTCGCGAGGAGGGTCTGCTCCGTCCATGACGCCGTCCCGATCCGCACGTTCCCCACCCGGGCCGGCTCGCCGCCGGTGACTACCCTAGCACTCCCGGCCCGGCACCGTAGCGGGGATTGGCGACCTCGAGCTTCGCCTGCACGGTCTCTCCCACGTGTCGCCGTACCGCCTCGCCGAATGGCCCGTCGTCCGCCTCGCCGCCGCGGATGCGATCGGCGAGCACCCGGGTCCACGCTTCCACCGCCGCGCGCAGCGCCGCCAGGCGAGCCGGCGGATGCGTCGCGTCCTCCCCGAGCAGCCGAGCGAGCGCCGTCCACTCCGCCAGGAGGCTCGCTTCTTCCCCCTCGACCTCCCGAGCGACGATCGCGAGCACGTTGCTCGCGACCAGGGCGAGAAAACGTCGCCGGCCTTCGAGGCCGGGCACGATCTCCTCCTCGAGGAACCCCCGTACCGCCGCGAGCAGCTCGAGCGCCGTCGGTCGATCCTGCATGTCACGCCTCCATGAGTGCGAGGAGCTCGAGCTCCATCTCCGCGACGCGTCGTCCGAGGCTCGCGAGCTCGACGCTTCGCACCGCGCCGTCGAGGAAGGTCTTCGCCTGCATGATGCACATGATCGCCCACTTGAGGTTCCCGAAGGTCTCCCACCAGCGCACCGCGGCCGCGTCGACCCGCCCGCCACCCGCCCGCTCGTACGCCGCGAAGAATCGCTCGCGTTCACAGAGACCACCCACCGGATTGCCATCAGCGCCGAAGCGCCAGGAGCGAAGGCAGAGCCAGCCGAGGTCGTCGAACGGATCGCCCACGTGCGCCAACTCCCAGTCGAGCACCGCCCGCAGCCCCTCGGGTCCGAAGATCACGTTGCCGATGCGGAAGTCACCGTGGACCACGGCGGGCGCCCGCGGCGCCGGAAGGCGGGCGGCGAGCCAGCGGAAGCCGAGCTCGAGGGCGGGGTGTGGATCGGGGCTGATGGCGCGGAAGATCTGCTCGTAGCGCGAGAGCTCGTCACCTGCGGGCGTCTCGCCGGCAGGCGGCCGGGGCAGGAAGGCGAGCTCGGGCGCGTCCGGATCCATGGCATGGATGCGCGCGAGTGCGGCAGCCAGCTGCTCGGGCAGGGCGGAACGTGCGCGGGCGTAGTCGGCGTCGCGCAGGAGCCGGCGGGCGAGCGTCTCGCCCGGCACGAAGTCCATGATGAAGAAGGGGGAGCCGAGCACCGTCGCGCTCTCCTCGCACCAGCGAACCGGTGGCACGACGACGCCCGCACCGGCGGCAGCGCGCAGCAGCCGGAACTCGTCGCCGCGGCTCGACTGGAGCTGATGACCGGGGGGGTCGCGCCGCAGGACGAGACGCTCGCCGCGGCCGGAGGGACGCACGACGTCGAACGCCCACGACTCGCGCGAGGCGCCACCCGGGAGCCGGACCAACCCCTCGATGCCGAGATCCGCCTCGCCCGTCTGCCGCTGGAGGTAGGCGACGAGGCGTTCGGCGAGCTCACGAACGTCCGCCGACGTGGTCGACATGCTCAGCGAGGGAACGCGTCCGGAACGCCGCCGTCGACCGGCAACGTCGCGCCGGTCGTGGGAGTGAGGTTGGCGGCGAAGAAGACGACCGCGTTGCCCACGTGCTCGCCCGTGACGCGAGTCTTGAGGAGGTTCCTCTGGCGGTAGAAATCCTCGAGCGCGGCGGGCTCGAGGCCGCGGGCCCTGGCCCGCGCCGGCCCGACCTCCTGCCAGAGGCCCGATGGTCGACGCGCGTCTCCGAAGACGGCGTCCGCGTTCACCATGTTGACGCGCACGCCCGCCGCGGCCAGCTCGAGGGCGGCCACCTTGCCGAGCTGATGGGCGCCCGCCTTCGAGGCACTGTAGGCCCCGAAGTCTGCCCCGGGTGCGAACACGTTCTTCGAGGAGTTCACGATCACGTTGCCGCCAGTTCCCTGGCGCTTCAAGAGGGCCGCCGCCTCGCGCAGCGCGAGGAAATAGCCGAACAGGTTCACGTCGGTGACCCGTCGGAAGGCGGCCGGGTCGGTCTCGTCGATCGGAGCGACGTGCGCGATACCCGCGTTCAGCACGAGAACGTCGACCCCTCCGTAGAGCCGGCAGGCGGCGGCGAATCCGCCGGCGACCGAGCGCTCGTCGGTGACGTCGAGCACGACCCCTGCCGCGAGACCGGCAGCGCCCGGATCGAGCTCCCCAACCGCAGCATCGAGGCGGTCCCGGGCGAGGTCGGCCAGCACGACGTGCGCGCCCGCCTCGATCAGCTTCTTCGCGATGGCGAAGCCGATCGCGCCCGCCCCGCCCGTGACCAGCGCCACCTGCCCCGCGAGCGGCGATTCCTTCGCCTTGCCGAGCTTCGCCTGCTCGAGACTCCAGTACTCCATGTCGAACAGATCGGCATCCGGCAGCGGTGTGTATCGGCCGATCGAGTTGGCGAGTGCCTTGGCGCGGAGCGTGTGCTCCGCGATGTCGGCGGCGATGCGCGCGTCCTTCTTCGTCCGCCCCGTCGCGAAGATCCCCACGCCGGGCACCAGGATGACGCGTGGCGAGCTGTCGAGCTTGGTGACGGACGTCCGGGCCCGGTGACGGTTCCGCTCGAAGTACGCGTCGTAGGCGGCGCGGTAGCCCGCGATCGCCTCCCGGACCCGCGCGCCGAGCGCGGCGAGATCGTCGAGCGGGAGCTCGTCCTCGAGGAGAACCGCAGGGCCCTTGGTCCGGATCACGTGATCGGGGGTGAGCGGTCCCGCGGCCGCGATCGCGCCGGCATCGCGAGCGGAAAGAATCTCGAGGATCTCGTCGCTGACGCGGTGCTCGAGCACGCTCCGTCGCCAGGGCCGGTCGGGATCCTGGGTCGGCTCGGCGAGCGCGCCGCGCAGCACCGGCGCGAGCCGGGCGACGGCGTCGGACACGGTGCCGCGGAGCCCCGCGCCGCGAGCCACCGACCGCCGGCTCCGCTCGCGCCCCTGCACGTAGCGTTCAGCGCGGTCGACCCCTGCGATCATGCGCCCGTAAGCCGTGCGAGCATCGTCGGCGAAGGTGAAGAGGCCGTGGTTCAGGAGGACGAGCCCCTCGACCGCCGGGTCACGCTCGAACACCTCCGCGGCGAGCTTGGCGAGCGCGAAGCCGGGCATGACGTAGGGGACGACGGCCCAGCGTGGGCCGAAGGCGTCGCGCACCATCGCCTCGCACTCGTCAGGCGGCTGGTTGGTGAGCACGAGCGCGATGTCGGCGTGCGTATGGTCGATGAAGCGGTGGGGCAGGAAGGCGTGGAG
>VBLA01000455.1:0-1681 GCA_005879245.1 Deltaproteobacteria bacterium | reverse complement strand
TGTCGAGGTCCCAGCCGCTGCCCTTCACGAAGAGCGCTTCGGTGCGATCGCCGAGAAGCGTCGTGACGGTTCCCTTGAGCGATGTGTTCCCGCCGCCGTGCATGACGAGGTCGGGGTCCTGGCCGATGAGGCGGGAGGTGTAGACGCGGAGCGCGAGCGCCTCACCCCAGCGCGGAGCGTAGCGCTCGAGATACTCCCCGGCTTCCCGGTCCGACCAGCGGCTCTCCATTGTTGCTCCGGCCTTCGCTCTCGAGGGGCGCCCGCGAGAGTAGGCGGGCTGCCACTACCTTTTCAAGCGACGGGCGAACCCGCTATGGCGACGGGGCACCCGGACGCCGGCCAAGGAGGACGCCATGAGCCAGCTCTCGAGCGACGACCGCCACGCCATCGGGGAGCTCCTCGCGCGCTACTGTTTTGCGATCGACCACGGACGCTGGAGCGAGTTCGGCGCCTTCTTCACCGAGGGTTGCACGCTCGACTTCGGCAAGCTCATGGGCACCTTCACCGGGCAGGAGGGAATCGCTCGCTTCGCCGAGACGCTCAAGGCGAGTGGGGTCTTCATGCGGCACTACACGACCAACGTCGTGATCCGGGGAGATGGGGGAGATGGCGACGGCGCGCACGCCGAGTCCTACGTGCTGGCGATGACCGGCGCGCCCGGCAACCTGAGCCAGACGACGGGTCGCTACGAGGACGACCTCGTCAAGATCGACGGCCGCTGGCGCATCCACGTGCGCCGCGCGGTCATCGAGCTGCCGGGCTCGGAGCGCTGAATCCGGGGTGCAGCGGGAGCTCGACTCGGCGTCCGGGGCGCGAAGGTGGCGACGCTAGTCCGCCTTGGGCGGCCGACCGCGGCGCCGCCTCGTCTTCGTCTTCGTCTTGGAGCCGGGCGGCCGCCCGGGTCCGCGACGCCGCCGCCTGGTGCGCCGCGTGCGGGCGGTGCCGGTGCCGAGAAGACTCGACAGGGCGCTGCTGATCTCCTGGCGGACCAGATCGCGAATCACGGTGATCAGGCTCTTCTGCCGCGGCATCGTCGTTTCCTCCAGTCGAGCGGGAAGCGTAGCTCCTAGTCCAAGCCCTCCCCGAGTGCAAGATCGGCCGCTCTACTGCGGCAGCATCCGTCCGTCGAGGCGCAGCGCGCCGACCTCGACGAAATCCCGTTCGCGGGCGCGGCGCCGGATTTCCAGGACGTCGGGCAGCTGGCCCGTGATCCGCCCGGACGCGCGGTAGGTGTACTCGTGCAGCGGAGCGAAGGGTTCCGGACCGTGGGCATCCGGATGCGTCTCCTCCGACTCCGCCAGCCCCTCCACGGTGACGGTCGGCGGAAGAGCTTCGAGGAGAGCCGCACGAATTTCGCGCGCCAGCGCGCGCGAGAAAGTCTCGACGCGGAACGGGAAGCTCGCGGAGTCGATGGCGCGCCGACGCTCGAGGCGGAGCCCGATCTCGCTGCCCCGCGCCGCGAGCCCCTCGGCGAGCGCGCCGGCGAGCGGCTCGGCCACGAGCACCACGTGATGAGCGCCCGTTCCGAAGAGCTCTTTCAGCCGCTCGCCGAGCGATTCAGGATCGAGAGCATGGTCGGCGCCGAAGATCGCGCCGCCTGCGGCGCCGCGCCCGGTGAGGAACCCGGCCACGAAGGCGCGGACCGCCTTCTCGGGGCCTTCCACCCAGAGCTCGTGCCACT
>VBLA01000354.1 GCA_005879245.1 Deltaproteobacteria bacterium | reverse complement strand
TTCAAGGCGGTCTCGGCGCCGAACCAGCCCCCGCATGCGCAGGCGATCGCGTTTGACACCGTCGCGCTGCCCGGCGTCCCGATCCAGTTCGACGCGACCGAGAGTACGGATCCCGACCTCGACAAGCTCACCTACCACTGGGACTTCGGCGACGGGACGACCTCGGACGAGGCGCGACCCACCCACGCCTTCGCCGATCAGGCGGGTGACATCACCGTGCAGCTCACGGTGAGCGACGGCCAGGCAACCGCCACCGACCAGGTGCAGATTCTCGAAAAGCCGTCCTGTGGCCCCCCACCGATCTTCACGCCCGGCACTCTCCACATCGAGGCCCCGGGTCCGCTCGAGTTCCATGCGGTCGCGCCTGGCGCGACCGCGACGCTCCCCCTCGTCGTGCGGAACCCCGACACCACCCCGACGAGCCAGCTCCACGCGCGCCTCGGAAGCGACAACGGCAGCTTCACGATCGCACCTGCCGACGTGACGCTCGGCCCGGGCGAGCAGGCCGACGTGACCGTCACCTTCACGCCCACCGCGACGGGACATCAGTCGGCCTTCCTCACGATCGTCGCCTGTGCATCCAACCGGAGCGTCGTCCGGCTGCTGGCGCACGGCTTCGGGGGAACCGCGCCCGGGACCGGCCCGACGCTGGCCGCCGACCCGCTCTTCTACCTCGATGCGCAGGGCAACCCGACGGGTATCCTGCCGAACGGTCTCTCGTTCTTCGCGGACAACCGGCTCCACACCTGCGTCACCCCCGACGGCCTGCCGACGGGTGACGTCTGCGTCAAGGACAGCGACTGCGCCGGCGCCGCCACCTGTCCGGCCACCTCCACCTGCCGGGGAGGCGACAACGCGGGGCAGCCATGCACGTTCACCACCGACTGCCCGCGCGGATTCTGCCCTGCCCAGAACATCTTCTCGCCCGACGACATGTGCGGAGACGGCAACGGCGGCCTCTATCTCATCGCCGAGGACACCTCGACCGACCGGGTGACCGGCGATAGCATCGGGACGGTCGCGCGCCTGCAGTTCGACCTGACGACGGGTGGGCGGACCGACGCGGCGGTCCTGGACAACCCCCAGAGCGGGACGATCCTCATCGCCTGCGACCGGATCCCCCTCCGCTCTCGCGGCCGGGTGTACATCCCCGAGTATCACGAGATGCTGAATCCCACGCCGCCATGCGCCCGCGACGAGCGCGAGGCGCTCACCTCGATCTCGAAGGCGAACGGCACCTCGAGCGTCCTCCTCCCGGACATCGACGCGGCGCTCGGGTACACGCAGTGCGGCGATTCCTTCACCATGAGCGACGACCTCCACGTCACGAGTGACGGCTCGGCGGTCTTCGTGGCCGTCTCGGGTCCGAGCGAAACCGGCGTCCCGGCCGGCATCTACCGCATCCTCCCGAACCCGGAGCTCGTGCTGAACGGCGTCGACGATTTCTTCCAGGTCCATCCCGACGGGGACGTCCTCTATGCGACCGCGACCGACAACGCCTCCACGGGGATCGTGAAGATCTACAAGGTCTCGCCCGATCAGGCCGTCCACGGTGCGCCGCGCCTCGCGGACCTGACCCCGTGCGCGACCTTCGAGGTGCCGAACAACGGGTGCCGGACCGCGGTCATGCTGGCAGCCGGACGGACCGCGCCGGACTCCACTGACGGCGTCCTGATCGTGAGCCTCTTCCCGGCCTTGTGCGGCGCCGACCTGAGCCCCGTCCTCCCAACCAACCTGCGGCCTCACGGCGCCGTCGCCTTCGCCTCGCCGGCGGGCTCCCCCACCTGTAGCGTCCTCGGGGTGCTGAGTGCCGAGCTCACCGCGACTGACCAGCTGACCTTCTGATCGAATGCATCACCGGCCGGGCGGCTCGCCTTGCGCGTGGCCGCCCGCGCCGCCATGGTATGCGCATGCCGCGCCGCCGCCCCTGGGCCGTCGCGAACAATCTGCCGGCAACGCTGGAGCGCCTCGGCATCTCCTGGGGGGAGCTCGGGCGGCGCACGCTCCTTCCCCCACGTCTCCTCGCTCGGCTGCGGTCACCGGCCGCCAACCCGCGTCTCGTGGTCGCGGAACGCGTCGCCGACGCACTCGCCCTCCCGGTCGACGGCCTCTGGATCCTTCGCCGCCGCGAAAGCCGATGAGCCCGTGGATCTCGAGCCCGACGGGGAAGTCCACGTGACGCGGAACGCCGTGGCACACCTGCTCGCCGAGCGCGGCTGGACCGACGCCGCCCTCGCCGCCGGCGCAGGTCTCGACCGCGCGCACGTGAACCAGGTGAAGAACGGGCGCGCGCTCCCCACCGTGGCGACGGCGCTCGCGATCGCGCGCGCGCTCGGGGTCCCCCTCGTCGTGGCCTTCCCGCCCGGCTCGAGCACGAGCCGTCGCCCCCGGCACCCCGGCGGCGGGCGGGGGACCATTGCCGCGACCTCTTGAGGCCGCACGCGCGTCGGCCCTCCCCGCTACTTACCCGGCGCTGGTGGCGGCTCGGGGGTGACGAAGAGAAGGCCCTTCGGCCGGGCAGGTCCCGTCTCCCCATGGGGCCAGCGCGTGCGGTTGAAGTCGATACCCACCTCGCCGGTTAGCTCATCCACGAACGCCCCGTCGATACGCAGCCGGCCGGTCGTGGGGTCCAGACGCAGCATGTAGACGCGGTGATCGCCGTCCTGAAAATATGCGGGGACGTCCACCGTGTAGTCCGAGACCGCGACTCGGGTCCCGTCGGCGCTCATGACCAGCGTGTTTGGCCCTCCCCGGCGGCTCCGGGACGAATCGGCCGGATCACGATCGAAGCGCACGGAGGAGACCGGTTTCGGGTTCCAGGGGTCGACGAGGTCGAGAGACGCCACGCGATTCCGGCCGGTGAGCGCCACGACGTAGAAACGATCGTCGGGAGTGAGGGCCGCCCCACCGCCGAGCACGGCGGGGCCGAAGTCGAAGACCAGCCGGAACGTGGCAACGTCGGTCTGAACGGAATCGGAGGCGTAGAGTCCCCCGCCCTCGGTGTTGACGTAGACGAAGGGCTTGCGACGCATGACCCGCGCGGCGAGCGGGCCCAGGTTCTCCTCCCCCCGGGGCCCGGCCTCCAGCCGTGAGCGTTGCTGGTGGTGACGAGCCGTCCACCCGTGGCCATGACCGCGGCGCCGGTCGGCGCGAAGAGGAGTCCGCGCGCGGTCGCATCGGCGGCAGAGACCTCGCGTCCCGGATAACCGTCGGGGGTGAGCTCGAGGATCCCCCCTGCGGCGGTCACGACCTCGCGCGCCTCGCCCCAGTAGCGCGCCGGGTCGCTGCAGGCGACCACCACCCGCCCGTTCGGCAGCGAGACCGGCTCCTGGGGCGCGCAGAGCCGGCGCCGGGAGTCGGGCTCGTCGGCGTGGATGAGTCGTCCGGCCAACGGCTGGCGGAGGTCGAAGACGAAAGTCCGGCTGGTGAGGAGCGCCGTCGCGAAGACGCGGCGGTCGGCGCGCGGCGCGGCCGTGAGCGCGTTCGGCTCGTTGCCACGTGAGCGCACCGGGTAGGTGCGCAGGACCTTGCCGTACGATGCCGAGGTGGGATCGGCATCGAGGACGGCGAGGAAGTCGGAGTTCTGGCGGTCGGCATCGCCGGCCCAGACGATCAGATACGGCTCGCCCGTGAAGAGCGGCACCTCGGGTCCGGCGCAGCCAGCGACCCAAAGCGCGAGCACGAGAATCCCCGCCACCACCCAGCCCCGCATGCCCCCCTCCTCAGGTATGGTAGCCGCCGTTCGGGCTCACCACCTGGCCCGTCAGGAAGCTCGCCTCGTCGGAGACGAGGAAGAGCGCCACCGCGGCGATCTCCTCGGGCGTACCGGGTCGGCCGAGCGGGGTCCGCAGGACCGTCATCTGGCGAAACATGGGTGGCAGGTCCGCGGTCATCGGCGTATCGATCAGCCCGGGCGCGATCGCATTCACACGGATGTTGGCGGTGCCCACCTCGAGCGCCACCGACTTCGTGAACCCGATGATTCCGGCCTTGGCCGCACCGTAGTGCGGGAGGCCGGGAATGCCGGAGAGACCCGCCACCGAGGCCATGTTGACGATCGCGCCGCCGCCGGCTTGCTCCATGAGCCGGAGCGCGGCCCGGGTGCAGTAGAACGTCCCAAAGAGATGTATCTCGAGCATGCGGCGCCACTCGGCGTCGCCCAGGCCGCTCGTCACGCCGAGCGAGCGGCGCGGGCCGCCGCCCAGCATGTCCGCGACCACCTCATCGACGTGGGCCCGGAGCGTGGGGCTCAGGTCGGCGATGCCCGCGTTGTTGGAGAGCACGTGGACGCTACCCCACCTCTCCGCGACGAGCGTGAAGAGTCGGTCCACCTGCGCGCTGTCGGCCACGTCGGTGGGGACCCCGAGCGCCGTTCCCCCGGCTGCTTGGATCTCGCCCGCGACACGCCCCGCGACCTCGCCGTTGATGTCCGCGACGGCGACCCGCGCCCCCTCGGCCGCGAAGCTCCGCGCGATGGCACGCCCGATCCCCGAGCCGCCGCCGGTCACCACCGCGACGCGTCCCGCGAGCTTCGCCATTGGAGCGCCTCTCTAGTTGGAAACCCGCAGCGGGTCCAGCCGCACGGGAGGACACCGGGAGATTCGGCGCTTACGCCCCCCCCACTACGCCAGCAGCTCGACCCGCACGCCTTCCGCGGAGACGAGCCCGGCGCCGAGATAGTGGGCACGAGCCTCCTCGTCGGTCACGACGGCGCGACGCGCCTCGGTCGAGACGCCGCGCTGCCAGATGCCGCCCAGCATCGGATGGCGGCCGGCGCCGTGGCTGTAGAAGTAGTAGAGCCGCTGGCGGAGCATCGCGTCGCGTGCCGCCGGTGCCAGGTCCTTCCGTCGCGGGTAGCTCACGAGCGCGTGGAGCGTGCTCCGCGCCGAGTAGAACGTCCGCACCGCGTCCCGGTAGGCCGAAACCACCTGTGCCGTCGTCATGCGCGGGTGATGCGACACCATGTGCTGCGAGTCGTAGTTGTTGAAGTCCCAGTCGGCGATCGTTCCCTCGCGTACCGCCTTGTCGTGATCCTCGGTGCCAGGCAGCGGCGTCACGATGAAGAACGAGGCGAGGTCCACACCCACGTCGAGGAGCCACTCGGCAGACTGCCGCCCGCATTCCGGCCCATCGAACGGAAACCCGATCATGTAGCCGCAATGCACCGCGACACCGTGGCGGTGCCAGTTCTGGCACACGCGCCGGTACTTCTCCTTCACCGCCTCGAGCGCCGCGACGGCGGCCACCCCGTCCTTTCGCTGGCGGTCGGCCTTGGCGAGATTCTGCACCTTGGTGACGGCGAGGAGATTCTGCGGGTTGAAGGTCTCGAAGCCGACGAAGGCCGCGTAGCAGCCCGCCTCCGCCGCGAGACGGAGGAAACGCTCGCATTTCTGGCGCTGGCTGGAGGGCCTCTCGCCGGGCGCCAGATCCCCGAACGCCGCGGCTTCCGCGTCGACCTGCATCATGAAGGAGAGCTCGTGGCCGTCGCGGCGGTAGGCGGCCATGCCTTCGAGGATCGGCTCCCAGGCCGGGCTGCGGAAGAAATCGTCGTCGACGATGAACAGGGACGTGATGCCGTGACGCTCGCCCGCGTCCCGGATCCAGCGCACCACCGCCTCC
>VBLA01000353.1:6312-11933 GCA_005879245.1 Deltaproteobacteria bacterium | reverse complement strand
CCGGAGACGATGGCGACCCGGTCAGCGAGCAGCACGTCGGCGTCCTCCCGGCACCTTCGTAGCCTCGAGGTCCGCGGATGTCCACGCGCCCTGGGAGGCCAGGCTCGCCACGGGGGTTGCGGCTAGCGACGCTCGCCGGGCGCTTCGCCGCGGCCGAGAAAGCGGGCCAGCAACTTGTCGAGCGGGATCAGGTGGTGGGCGCGAGCAGGGTCGACCAGCGCGGCCGCGAAGCCGACGGCCCGATCCTGGCTTCCCGCCACGAGGACCGTGGTGGGAGGCGGGTCACAGGCGCCGAGCTGGGCGGCGATTCCGCAGGCCTCACGCGCCGGAAGATCGAGGTCCAGCACGACGACCGCCGGCCGCACGAGCGGAAGGAGCTCCTCGGCCTGCTTCGCATTCCAGGCCATCGAGACCGACATCCCCTGCCGCGCGAGCGCTTGCCGCAGACTGACGAACGCGTCCACGTCCTCCCCGACGGTCACCACCCGGGTGCCGCGGGTCGCGCACGGCCCGAGCGAGGTGAGGACGGCCTCGGGGTCCAGCCCGCGCGCCGCCGGCTCGATCATGCCGAGCGGCAGGGCACGACCCGTATTCGGGTCGGCGAGGCATCCCCAGAAGCGCGCCGAGCACCCGGCAGCCCGCAGCGCGAGAAGCGTCTCGAGCGCCCGCGGAGTGGTGAGGTTCACCACCACGCGCCCGGCCGACAGCTCGGCGAGGCGCGCGGCGAGACCGTCGTCGGGTGCGACGACGGTAACGGGACGCTCCTCCGTGCCGATGCGTTCCCAGCTCCGATCGACGTCCACCACGACCACGGCCGAGCGTCCGGATTGCGGGTCGGGGGACACACCGGCGTCGAGCGTGTCGTCCGACGCCGGTGCCACGCGCGCGGGCGCGGGCGCCGCGGAGACACGAACGGCCGCCGCGCTCGCCTCCGTCGCGCGGAGGGCATGTTCGGCCTCGAGGGCGGTGAGCGCCGCGCGCAGCTGGTCGCACTCGGCGACCACGGTCTCCACGCGGCCAATTGCCGCGGCGGTCTCCGCCGCGCGCGCGTTGCCGAGCGCCTCCGCCTCTCGCTCCCGCTCCTCGAAACGTGCGACGAGCTCCCGCT
This sequence comes from Deltaproteobacteria bacterium, assembly GCA_005879245.1. GTDB lineage: Bacteria > Desulfobacterota > Binatia > DP-6 > DP-6 > DP-23. Next base: position 10,825 of record VBLA01000353.1, on the reverse strand, counting down.
CCCGGCCACGTGCCTCCTCGACCTCCCGCGCCAGGGCTTCCTCCAGGAGTACCCGGGCGGCGGCGGCGCCCTCGACATCCGCCGCCAGACGATCGCGCCCGGCCTGCAGGGCCTCGGCGGCCGTGCGCAGCTGGTCACATTCGTTGATGATGGTCTCCAGGCGGGCGTTCGTCGCCGCCACCTCGGCAGCATGCTCGCTGCGGAGCGCCTCGCTCTCGCGGGTGCGTACCTCGAGCTGGCCCGTCAGCACCTGATCCCGGGCGCGTGCCTCCTCCAGAGCCCCGGCCAGCGCCTCCTCGAGGCGGACCCGGGCCGCCGCTGCGCCCTCGACGTCCGCGGTCAGGCGATCCCGCTCCGCCTCCAAGGCCGCCACGGCGGCGCGCAGGTGATCGCACTCCCCGGTGACCGTCTCGAGTTGGGCGGCGGTGGCTGCACCCTCCGTGGCGCGGGCCTGCGCCCCGGCCGCATCCTCACGGAGCGCCTCGAGCTGCGCCAGCGTTCGCGTGAGGTCGGCTCTCGCTGCCGCGAGCGCGATCGCAGCCGCATCGCGCGCCTCCTCGGCTGTCCGCGCCGCCTCGAGGGCCTGGCGGACGTCGTTCGACTGCGCGCTCCCCTCGTGCTCGCTGGCCGCGTCGAGCGCCCTTCGAGTGCGCTCCTCACGCGCCGCTGTCGCCTCGGCCTCCGCGAGTCGCGCCAGCACGCGCTCCATCTCCGCTTCGTGCTCCGCGGCTTTTGCCTGCGCCCGGGCCGCCTCGGTCCGGTTCTCTTCGGCCCGCTCCGCCGTGGCCGCTTCCAGGGCCGCCGCGAGCCGGGCGTGCTCGGTCTCGGCATGGGCCAGCGCTTCCTTGAGCGGCTCGGCGCGTACCGCTTCCGCACGCCACCGCTCCAGCTCGTCGCCGAGCCGCGCCTTCTCCGCGGCGAGCGTTGCCCGCGCGGCCTCGGCCTGCCGGGCTGCCTCGAGCGCCTGTCGCAGCTCGAGCTGGCCGACCGACGCGCCTCGCTCGAGCGCCGCCTCGAGCTGCTCACGCGCCCGGTGCTCGTGGGCGGCGCCGGCTTCCGCCTCCGCCAGGCGCGCTCGCAGGCGGTCGACTTCCGCGGCGTGCTCACCCGCCAGCTCCTCGTGCGTCGCTCCCGCGTGCAGTCGCTCGAGCTCGGCGGTGAGCCGGGCGTGTTCGGCGGCCAGTGCGGCGCGCGCGGTCTCGGCTCGCCGGGCGGTGTCGAGTGCCAGCTGCAGCTCGGCGTGACCGCCGGAGGATCCGCGCGCCAGCGCCGCCTCGATCTCTTCGCGCGCGCGCTGCTCGTGCGCGGCTCCCGCCTCCGCCTCGGCGAGCTGCGCCCGCAGGTGGTCGATCTCCGCCGTCTGTTCGGTGAGCCGCACGGCGTCGCGCGGCGCTTCCGCGCGCAGCCGCTCGAGCTCCATCGCGAGCCGGGCGTTCTCACGCTGCGCGGCGGCGAGGGCGGCCGCGAGCGGTCCGTCGTGGCCTGCGTCGGCGGGGGCAGATTCGGTTGCCGAAGGCGCTTCGCTCCGTGCCGCAGTAGGCGGTGTGGGGGAGGGTACGGCCGTCAGGGAGGGCGTCTCCGCCGCGGCGCGCTCGCTCGCCTGCCGGCGAACCGCCTCGATGAGCTGGGCCATCTCGCGGAGCGGCTGCTGGAGCCCGCCGAGATCACGTTCCGTGAACGCGCGCGGGGTGCGCGTGATGAGCACGAGACTCCCCACGGGGACGGAGCCGGCGTACACCGGAAGGCACGCGACCGTCCGAATCGCCGCGCCGGCTTCGACCAGAGGGGGCACGTAGCGGTTCTGCGCGGCGCTTTCGATCAGGTAGGCGCGGCGGTTCATCAGCCCATGCAGCGGCATGTACCAGCTCGCGATGTCTCCGCGGCGGACGGTTCGCAGCTGGTGACAGCCTTCGTCGGACAAGCCTTCCTCGGCGGCGAGTCGCAGCACCTCCCGGCGGGCGTCGAAGAGGCAGACCGCGCCGGCCGCAGCCCCGGTCGCTTCGAGGATCGCGTGCAACGCCGGCTCGAGGGTATCCACCGGCTCCGCGGCCGCAGCCCCGATCTCGTGCAGGCGCGCGGCCAGCGTCGGGCCGTCCACGGCCCCGGCGGCCGCGGGCCGGTCAGGGCCTGGCCGGCGAAGCTCGACAAACCGCGCCATGCGCTCGCACGATGCAACGTCTGTGCCGCCAGACGGCGCGAATCGGGACCCGGCCGCGACGCCGGAATGCCAGCAAAAAATGGACGCCACGGTACAGCCGTGGCGGTGACGGGGGCTCCCCCTCAGTCGCCCAGATGCGGTGCGACCTCGGAGGCGAACGCCTCGATCTGCTCCACCAGCTCGTCGCACGAGCGGACCCGGAAGCGGACCCCGCAGTGGCTGACGCCGATCGCACGGAGCTCCCGGAGGCCCGCCGCCACTGCCTCGCCCCGGCCCGTGCGCGTGTTCGGTGGGACGTCGAAGCGTGGCGTTCCCACGTAGCAGAACTCGCTGATCGCGCCGATCTCGATCGGCGCTTCGCCCCGCACACGGGCGCGGTGGGCGCGCAGGTAGGCGATCTGCGCGGGGAGCTCGGCACGCGGCGTCCCCTGCGGCAGCCAGCCGTCGCCGCGCTCGGCCGCGCGCCGGAGGGCGGCCCGGGTCGAACCGCCGACCCAGATCGGCGGCCGGGGTCGCTGCACGGGCCGAGGGCGGAGGCCGAGGTCGTGCACCGTCCAGGAACTCGCCCTCGAGATGCCCGGCCCCCACGCCGACAATGACCCGCCCGCCCGAGAGCGCATCGAGCGTGGCGAAGGACTTCGCGGTGATGAGCGGGTGCCGGTAGGGCAACACGTAGACGTGCGAGAGGAGGCGGACGTGGCGGGTCGCGGCAGCGAGGAACCCGAGCGTCGCCACGGTGTCGTGCCACGCGGTCGACATGGTGGCGGCGCGCGCGCGGGGAACGCAGACGTGATCACAGACGCCGAGGTAGAAGAACCCGCTCCGGTCGCACGCCTCGGCGATGCGGCGGAGCTCCGCGGTCCCGGCCTCGGCCTCCCACGGTGCGGCGAAGAGCGTGCTCTGGGCGACGATCGGAAGCTGCATCCCGTAGACGAGCTTCCCGGGCGGCACGATCTGCACCGTCGTCGCGGGAGGTGCCATGGGCGAGGCATGTAATCAGGAAGGGCCGCGGGTTGCCAGGCGCGGCGACCGCGAGCCGACCTCCCGAGGCGTCATCCGTCGAGCGGCGCGAAGCCCTGGCGGAGCGTGTTCTCCGTCACCGCGCGGGGCTCCACGAGCTGCAGGAGGTAGTCGGGCCCGCCCGCCTTCGAGCCGACGCCCGAGAGGCCGTAGCCGCCGAACGGCTGCCGGCCGACGCGCGCCCCCGTGATGGCGCGGTTCACGTACAGGTTGCCCGCCCGGAGCTCCCCGGCGGCGCGACGGATGTGGGACGGCGAGCGGGAGAAGAGTCCGCCGGTCAGCGCGTAGGGGGTGTCGTTGGCGAGCGCGAGGGCCTGGTCGAAGTCGTCGGCGCGCACCAGCGCGAGGAGCGGACCGAAGATCTCCTCGCTCCAGACGCGGCCGCGCGGCTCGGCCAGGAGGACGACCGTCGGCCCGGCGTACCAGCCGCCCGCGGGGACGTCGTCACGGGCGAGGACGACCTCGCCCTCGCCGCGCGCGAGCTCTCGGTAGCGGCCGACGCGCTCGCATGCGTCCGCGTCGATGAGCGGGCCGACGGCGGTTCCGAGCTCGCGCGGGTGCCCGACCGGCAGGATCGCCGCCGCGCCGACCAGCCGGTCGATGAGCTCCTCGTGGATCGGGCCGACGGCGATCACGCGTGCGGCGGCCGAGCACTTCTGGCCCGCGTAGTCGAAGGCGCTCGCGACGATCGCGGGCACGGCCTGATCGAGATCGGCATCGGTGTCGACGACGATCGCGTTCTTGCCGCCCATCTCGGCGATGACCCGCTTCACGTGGCGCTGGCCGGGGCGGGTGACGGCGGCGCGCGCGACGATCGAGAGCCCGACCTCGCGCGACCCGGTGAAGACGACGAAGGCGACCGCCGGGTGCTCGACCAGGAAGGTGCCCAGCTCCTCGCCGATGCCCGGGAGGAAGGCGAGCGTCCCGGGCGGGAGCCCCGCCTCGAGGAGGATCTCGACCAGCCGGAGCGCAACGCCGGGCGTCTGCTCGGCGGGCTTGAAGAGCACGCAGTTGCCGGTCACTAGGGCGGCAGTGACCATGCCCGTCGGGATGGCGAGCGGGAAGTTCCACGGCGCGATGACCACGGCGATACCGCGCGGCTGGTAGCGGAGCACGTTCGTCTCGCCGGGGGCTTGGAGGAGCGGCGCGCCGGCTCCGAGCCGGATCGCCTCGCGGCCATAGTACTCGCAGAAGTCGATCGCCTCGCAGACGTCGGCGTCGGCCTCCTTCTGGGGCTTACCGGCCTCGAACACCTCGAGCGCGGCGAGCGCCGCGCGGCGCCGACGCATGATCGCGGCCGCACGGAAGAGGACGCCGGCGCGATCCTGCCAGCTG
>VBLA01000353.1:0-6262 GCA_005879245.1 Deltaproteobacteria bacterium | reverse complement strand
CGCCGGCGCCGCGAACCCGAAGGCTGCCGGCGCCGTGGCGACGGCGGCGGCGAGCCGCGCGCGGGGTGTCGGGCGGCGGAGCTCGGCATGGGGTTCGTTCATGAAGGGGGCGGGCGCGTGCGGGTCGGTGGGAGGAGGAAGGGGCGCCTCCACTTCAGGTGCCGGCAGGTGCGTGACGGCGGGCGGCGCGATGAGCGCGTCGAGAGCCTGCCCCTCGGCGAAGCGGTGGCGGATGAACGACTCGTTCGAGGTGTTCTCGAGCAGGCGACGGACGAGGTACGCCATCCCGGGCACGAGCTCGCCGATCGGGGCATAGACCCGCACCCGGAAGCCGAGCTGCCGGAGCGCCGCGTGCACCGGCTCGGCCATGCCGTAGAGGAGCTGGACCTCGACCGCCGTGTCGGGCAGCCCCGCCGCGCGCGTACACACGAGCGCATGGGCGAGGCTCCGGACGTTGTGGCTGCCGAACGCCGGCCGCAGCGTGCCCGCCCGCTCGACCAGATACCGCGTGCAGCGCTCGTAGTTCGCGTCCGTCTCCGCTTTCCGCTCGAAGACGGGAAGCGGCCAACCCTCGGCGTGCGCCACCAGGACCTCGAAATCCCAGTAGGCGCCCTTGACGAGGCGGACGGCGAGCGGGCGGCGGAGCGTCGCCCGTGCCCAGCCGGCCATCGCCTCGAGGTCGGCGAGCGCATCGCGTCGATACGCCTGGATGACGCAGCCGAGCTCGGGACCGTCGGGGAACTCGGCGCCGAGTGCGCGCACGAGCTCGAGCGTCAGATCCTTCACGTCCTCGTGCTCCGTGTCGAGATGCACCGTCGCGCCCGCGTCGCGGGCGCGCGCGAGGATCGGGCGGAGCCGCGCCCGCGCTTCGGCCAGACCGGCGGCGCCGGTCAGGGGAACGAACTGCGGCGAGAGGGCCGTCGGTTTGACCGACACGTTGACGCGCGGCACGACGCCCCACGGATCGCGTTCGAGCTGCCGCCGCTCCGGCCATGAGCGGGCGGCGGTGATGAGCGCGTCGAGGGTGACCGCCAATCGCCCCGCATATCGGTCGGCCTCTCCCCCCGTCACGATCTTCTCCCCGAGGAGGTCGACGGTTGCGGCCTCACCCGCCCGCCAGAGCCGCGCGAGCCGCGGCAGCGCCTCATCGGGCGCGGCGCCGGCGATCAGCTGCTGCGCCATGCGGGTGATGTTCCGCCGCGCGGCCGCCGCGGTGACGAGGGCCCCGAAGGGCACGTGCTCGGCCACCTCGAGCCCGAGCTCGAGCGCGCGCGGCACCGGGACCCCGGCGAAGTACTCCTCGAGATGGCGCATGACGTCGACATCGTCGCGGCACGCCGGGAAGACGTCGACGAAGCGGAAGAGCGCGGTCTTGAACCGGGGCTGGGCCATGGCCCACGCGAGCATCCGCTCGCTCCACCAGCCGAGATGGAAGACCCGCGCCGGCTCGGCCGAGCCCGCCTCGGCGATCCGGCGGGCGAGCGCCTGCACGTCGCGTTCGTGCGGGGGAGCGAGCATCTCGCTTCCCTTCCTCGTCAGGCGCCCGGGCGCAATCCGGTCCCGCCGGGGCGATGATACACCGGTCAGGGACAGTCGACTGTGAAGCTCCAGCTGAGCGTCGCGCCGTCGGCGGTGAGCGACGCCGCATAGCTCAGCCCCTTGCTGAGCGGCTCGCGCGGGATGAGGACGACCGCGCCCCGGGCCGCGAGGACGTTCCGGCCGATCGACTGGACAGCCGGGTCGGGGTTCACGTACGTCGTCCCGTCGAAGCGGCAGTGCTCGACGACGACCCCGTCGCGGGTGAGCGTGCTCGCCGATACCGTCGGCAGCGGGGCGGCCGGATCGAACTGCACCAGGAGCGCGATTCCCGTCGGAGGTGTGTAGCCTGGGCAGGCGGCCAGCGGATCCGGGACCTCGTGGCCCTGGAAGCTGCCGATCGGCAGCACCCTGCCGTCGGCCGGGAAGACGACCGGGAACGCGCCCGCCTGGCTCGCGGTGCGTCCGCGGATCACGTCGAGCGCGGCGGCCGTCTGGATCGCGGGACCGACCGCGTGGAAGATCCCGAACCCGGTCTCGCCGAGCTCGGGATCGAGGATGCCGACGGCGTGAAACGGACCGCTCATCCAGCTGTCCACGGCCCATCCCTCGGAGGCGTTCAGGTCGGACGTGCCGGCGACGTTGCTGTTTCGCGCTGCCGTGTCGCCCTCGGAGGTGTAGAAGGGACTCCCGGGATCCTCGCTGTGGCCGATCGTGTCGGTCTCTAGCGCTCGACGCGTCACACGTTCCCGATCCGCTCCCGCAGCCGAGCTTGCAGGTCCCAAAGGCGTCCCGGCAGGTGCGTTTGGCCGCCGCGCGCCTGACCTTCGCCGCCTGCACGCACTGCCGGCGCTCGGCGGGAGTCGACAGATCGAGACAAGCGTTCCGCGCCGTCGAGAAACCGGCCGTCGCCTCCCCGAGGCACGTCTGCTTCGCGAGCCTGCAGGCGGCGCGGCACGGGTTCACGGCGCGCACCGTTCCTGCGACGAGGGGCACGAGGGCGAGCCCGATCGCGAGCCGCGAGGCCGTCCTCCGCATCATCCCCATCCCAGTCCTCCCTCGCCGAGCGTCGAGGCGAGGCTATGCTCGGCGCGCGCGGCTTTCAAACCATGCGCAAGGGCGGGGTGCATTGACGGCGCGGTGGGGAGCGAGCACGTAGCGGATGAGGGGCATGGCTCGCCACGTTCTCCACGTCGACATGGACGCATTCTACGCTGCCGTCGAGCAGCGGGACGATCCCGCGCTCCGCGGGCGCCCGGTGCTCGTCGGGGGCGACCGGCGCCGGGGGGTCGTGACCTCGGCGTCCTACGAGGCGCGCGCCTTCGGCATCCACTCCGCGATGCCGATGGCCGCCGCGATCGCCCGCTGCCCCCGCGCCGTGGTCGTGCGCGGCCGCATGGAGCGGTACGTCGCGGTATCCCGCCAGCTCCGCCAGATCTTCCGTCGCTTCACGCCGCTCGTCGAGCCGCTCTCGCTCGACGAGGCCTTCCTCGACGTGACGGCGAGCACGACGCTCTTCGGTCCGCCGCCCGAGATCGCGCACCAGATCAGACGCGCGGTGCGTGCCGAGACCGGGCTCACCGCGAGCGCCGGCGTCGCCCCGAACAAGTTCATCGCCAAGATCGCGAGCGATCTCGCGAAGCCCGACGGGCAGCTGGTCGTCCCGCCCGAGGCGGTGGAGGCGTTCCTCCGTCCACTCCCGGTCCGACACCTGTGGGGCGTCGGCCGGGTGACCGAGGCCGCGCTTCACCGCCTCGGCCTCCGCACCATCGGCGACCTCGGCGCCGCCGAACCGACTCTGCTCGCGCGGCGCTTCGGCGCCGGTGCGCGCGCACTCGTGCTGTGGGCGCGCGGCGTCGACGACCGCCCCGTGCGACCCGATCGCGCCGCGAAGTCGATGGGGGAGGAGGAGACGCTCGACCGGGACCGCCGGGCAGGCGAGCTCTTGCCCTACCTGCTCGCGGACGCGGAGGGCATCGCGCGCCGGCTGCGCGCGCACGCGCTCCGTGCGCGCACCGTGACGCTCAAGGTGAAGCTCGCCACCCGACCGGGACCGCGCCCGCTCACCCGCCGGCACACGCTCGCCGAGCCGACGGCGGACGAGGCGGTGCTCTTCGCGATCGCCCGCCGCTTGCTCGGAAGTCTCGCGCTCGGTGACCGGCCGGTGCGGCTGGTGGGGCTCGCGGCGGGAAACCTGCTCGCCGGCGACGGCGACCAGCTCGCTCTCTTCGCTGCCGAGCGACGTGCGGCGGCGCGCCGCTCCGCGCTGGCACGGGCCGTCGACGAGCTCGTCCGCCGCTTCGGAGCGGAAACGATTCGCCGACGGCTGCCCGGCGAGGCATGACGTCGAACGTGTTTCGGGCATCGAGCTCGACCCGGGCTCGAACAACAACCGGCTCGCGGGCAACACGATGCAGGCGAACCCCACCGACGCTCAGGACAACGGCAACATCCTGAGCGTGCAGCAACGTCTTCACGACGGGGAACGTGCCCGCGTGCCCCTGACCGGGCCGGGCGGCGAACCTTGCGTCGTGCCCGGTCGCTGACTATCCTCGCGCGCTCGAAACGGAGGGACCCGCGCGATGGTAGCCGTGCCCAGCGAGCTCGAGCGTACAGGCTTTGCCGCCACCCATCGGCGCGATGCATGGTGGGTGGCGCCACTCGTCCAGGGGGTCGGCCTCGCGACCCTGATCAGCTATGCGAACTGGGCCGCCTTCCAGGGCAGGAACTACCTCGCGGGTAACTACCTCTCGCCCCTCTACTCGCCCCTCATCATCGTCGACTGGTTTCCCTTCTCGCCCGCCTTCCTGATCCTCATGCCGCCGGTGCTCTTCCGCGCCACCTGCTACTACTATCGGAAGGCCTACTACCGCTCCTTCTTCCTCGACCCGCCGGCCTGCGCCGTCTCGGAGATGCGACGCACCGGCTACCGGGGTGAGACGGCGTTCCCCTTCGTCCTCCAGAACCTGCATCGCTACCTCTTCTACCTGACGCTCTGCTACCTGCCCTTTCTCTGGAGCGACGTCGTCCACGCCACGATCTTCGACGGGCACTTCGGGGTCGGAGTCGGCACCCTCGTGCTGCTCGCCAACACGACGGCGCTCACGCTCTACAGCTTCTCCTGCCACTCCGCCCGCCACCTCGTGGGCGGCAGCCTCGACTGCTTCTCCTGCAGCGCCTTCACCCAGCAGCGGCACAGAGCCTGGAAGGGGGCTAGCCTGCTGAACGCCCGTCACATGCTCTTCGCCTGGATGAGCTTCGTCTCGGTCTGCTCGGCGGACCTGTACGTCCGGCTGGTCGCGTCGGGTGTCATCACGGACCTCCGGCTGATCTAGGGGGGGCGGTGATGGACCAGTACGAGACCCATTCCTACGATGTCCTCGTCGTCGGGGCCGGTGGCGCAGGGTTGCGCGCCGCGATCGAAGCGGCCGAGCAGGGCGCGTCGGTCGGCCTCGTCTGCAAGTCGCTGCTCGGCAAGGCGCACACGGTGATGGCCGAGGGCGGGGTGGCGGCGGCGCTCGCCAACACGGACGCCCGCGACAGCTGGAAGGTCCACTTCCGCGACACGATGCGCGGCGGGAAGATGCTCAACAACTGGCGCATGGCGCAGATCCTGGCGCAGGAAGCGCCCGCCCGCGTGATCGAGCTCGAGGCCTGGGGAGCGCTCTTCGATCGGACGCCCGATGGCCGCATCCTGCAGCGCAACTTCGGCGGCCACCAGTATCCCCGGCTCGCCCACGTCGGCGACCGCACCGGCCTCGAGATGATCCGCACGCTCCAGGACAAGGGCGTGCAGTCCCCGCGCATCGACGTGTTCATGGAGTGCACGGTGACGCGGCTGCTGAAGGGCCGCGCCTACAAGATCAACAGCAACTCCTGGGAGTACACGGGCGACGGCCACGCGCTCGCCTACGATGCGGGTGCGGACCTGATCGACATGGAGTTCGTCCAGTTTCACCCCACGGGCATGGTCTGGCCGCTCAGCGTGCGCGGCATCCTCGTCACCGAGGGCGTGCGCGGCGAGGGCGGCGTGCTCAAGAACTCGCAGGGCGAGCGCTTCATGTTCCGCTACATCCCGGAGATGTTCCGCAAGGACGTCGCCGAGAACGAGGCGGAGGCGGACCGCTGGGTGGCCGACGTCGTGGCCGGGCGCAAGGCCGAGGCCCGGCGACCGCCGGAGCTCCTCACGCGCGACGTCGTCGCCCGCGCCATCACGCGGGAGGTCCGCGAGGGCCGCGGGAGTCCCCACGGCGGTGCCTTCCTCGACATCGCCTCGCGGCGCAAAGCCGAGGAGATCACGCGGAAGCTGCCCGGGATGTATCACCAGTTCATGGAACTGGCCGACGTCGACATCACCCGTGCGCCGATGGAGGTGGGCCCGACGACCCACTACATGATGGGCGGCGTGCGCGTGGACGCCGAGACGCAGGCCGCGACGGTGCCGGGTCTCTTCGCGGCGGGCGAGGTCGCGGGCGGTCTCCACGGCTCGAACCGGCTCGGCGGGAACTCCCTTTCCGACCTCCTGGTATTCGGCCGGCGGGCGGGGCTCGGCGCGGCCGCGTACGCCAAGGCGCAGCCCGGCGAGCCGCGCGTCGAGGCGGCCGAGGTCGAGCGCATCGCGGCCGAGCTGGTGGGGCCCTTCGAGCGCGTGCAGGGCGAGAACCCGCACACCGTGCAGGAAGCGTTGCAGGACATGATGGGCACCTACGTCGGCATCGCGCGGACC
>VBLA01000352.1 GCA_005879245.1 Deltaproteobacteria bacterium | reverse complement strand
GGAGCCGCCGGAGACGCTGGCACCCGTGAGCGGGGTCGCCCCGGGCCGCCGGGTCACCACGTTCACCACGCCACCCGGCCCCGACTGCGCGAAGCCGAGCGGGGTGGTTCCGCGGTAGACCTCGACGTGATCGATGGCATCGAGCGGCAGGTCGTTCAGGTTCACCACCTCGTTCTCCGCCCGGCTGAGCGGCACGCCGTCGAGGTAGACCTGGACCTGTCCCGCAGCTGAGCCGCGGATGGAGACCGTGCTGAAGTCCCCCAGGCCGCCGAAGCGTCGGACCTGCACGCCGACGGATTCGGCCAACGCTTCCCCGAGCGTCTCGACGCCGCTCGGCGCCGAGCTGGTGTCGATCACCGTGGCGAACGCGGTCGGGTCCCCGCGCGCCTGTGGCTCGCGCTCGCGCGGAGCCGTGACGACGACCTCACCCAGGTGCTGGTCTGCCGCGCGAGCGATGGAGAGCCCGCACACGACGAGGAGTAGCGCTGTCGTTCGTGGCCGCGTCTTCCAGCCCCTTCCCCGCGGAAGGCTCGTCGCTGGCTCAGGCGGGTGGGTCTTCTGGCTCGGGGATCATCCTCCCCCGGTCCCCTTCCCACCCGTCGACGGATCGACGCGGCAGTGGCTCTGACCGGGCTCGTCCCCCCTCACAGCTGCGGGGCAGCGGGGGCTTCGCACCCCCTTCCCTCACCCGACTGAGGTTGCGCCGGCGTCTAGCGCGCTCGCGCGGGCGGGGTCAAGTGAGCAGCCGCACCGCGCCGCTCGGTCGCTTCCGGCTCGCGCTCGATGTGCCAGCCCGCCGCTTCGAGCCGGCGGAGGAGGAGCGCGAGCGCTTCCTCCGACGAGAGCACGCGGTCGACCGCGCGGGCTGCCGCTGCACCGACCGCGGCGGCCGTGCGGACGCGGCGCGGGGCCACGGTGCGCTTGCGACGCGGGAGGGTCGTCCGGGTGGCCATCGACCCGTCCTTCATAGCAGAGCCTCGCCTCCGCTCGCCAGCGACGACGCGTCAGCCGGCGTGCGCCAGCGCCCAGATGAGGAGGCCGTAGGCTGCAAGCGCCGCCGCGAGCCCGAGGAGCGTCTGCGTCTGACGGGAGAAGCCCGACCGCGGACGCTGCCGTGCCGCACGGTTCGTCAGCATGACGCTCGCGGGATGGGCGAGCAGCTCGCGCAGCTCGAGGGCGCTCTCGGGACGACGGGCCGGCTCGCGCTCGAGCGCGTAGAGAACGGTCTCCTCGAGGGCGGGCGGGATTTCGGGACGAAGCTGCCGCGGCGGGGTCGGGTCGTCCAGCAGCTTGGCGCGCATCGCGGCGTACACGTTGTCGCCGCGGTGCGGCGGCCGCCCGGTCAGCATCTCGTAGAGGATCGCCCCCAGGCTGTAGAGGTCGCTCCGCTCGTCGCCGCCCTTGCCCTGCACCTGCTCGGGCGCCATGTAGTCGGGCGTGCCGACCGTCGCGGACAGCCCCGACCAGGTCATCCGGCGCAGCGTCGCATCGTGCGCGATGCCGAAGTCCATCAGCTTCACCGTGCCGTCGCGCGTGAGCATGATGTTCTCGGGCTTCAGATCGCGGTGCACGACCCCCTGCTCGTGGAGGTAGACGAGCGCGTCGGCGATCTTGATCGCGAGCTCGACGGCGGTCTCGATCGGGAGCCGGCCCTCGCGGCGGAGTCGCTCGCGGAGGAGCTCGCCGGGCACGTACTCCATCGCCAGGTAGAGCTGGCTCTTCTCGCGCGGTCGGAACACGCGGACGATCGCCGGGTGATCGAGACGGTGCCCGATCGTCTCCTCACGCAGGAAGCGCTCGTGGAAGACGAGGTCGCTCGCGTACTGCATGTGAGGCACCTTGAGGGCGACCTCGTGGCCGTTGTCCCGGTCGCGGGCACGGTAGATGGTCGCCATCCCCCCGTGCGCGATGACATCCTCCACCTCGTACTGGTCGAGCACCTGCCCCGGAACCAGCTCCGCCATCCGGCCGGAGCTTAGCGGGCGAAGGGGCGCCCCGGCAACGCCGGCTCAGCGACCGAGGCGCCACCAGCGCCGGGGCGACGGAGGCGGGCAGTCGAGGATGGCAACCACCTGCACGCTCAGGTTGTCCTCCCCGCCCGTCTCGCGACCGCGACGCACGAGGGTCTGACAGGCGTCCTCGGGCGGGTGCGCGCGCAGGATCTCCAAGATCTCCGCCTCGGGCAGGAAGGCGTGCACGCCGTCACTCATCTGGGCGAGCACGTCGCCGGGGCGGACGTCCGTGCTGAGGACGTCGATGCCGACGATCAGCTCGCGCCCCAGGCAACGGTTGAGGATGTGGCGGCGGGGGTGGGTGCGGGCTTCCTCTGCGGACAGGAGCCCGTACTGCATCTGCTCGCCCACCAAGCTGTGATCCTTGGTGAGCTGGATGAGCTTGCCGTCGCGCAGGCGGAGGAGCCGGCAGTCGCCGACGTGGGCGGCGACGAGGCTCCCGCCGACGACCGCGGTGGCGGTGAGGGTCGTGCCCATGCGGCGCAGATCCGGCACCGTGATCGCCTTGGTGTGGATCTCGAGGTTCGCCTGCTGCACCGCGCGTCGAAGACGCTTCGTGAGAGGCCAGGTGCCCGGTGCGCGCTCCATCTCACGCCCGAGCACCTCGAGCGCGAGCCCGCTCGCCACCTCGCCCGCGGCCTCCCCGCCCAATCCGTCGGCGACGGCGAAGAGGAGCCCGTCGTCGTGGGGCCAGAAGCCGACGGCGTCCTCGTTCTCCACGCGGACGCAGCCGACGTCGGTCAGCTGGGATCAGCGCCCGGCCGCTGCGCATGCTGCTCACCGCGACGTAGATGATGCTCAGCACGGCCCACCCGCCCGCGAGGGCGAAGCAGATGTAGGCCTCGTGCTGCGCGTCGGCGTTGCCGATGATGTAGAGGTAGAGGATCGACACGAGCATGGCGATGTTGGCGAGGAGTCCGAGCGCCGGGACGACCACGTGCTTCACGACGCTGAACTCCGCGCGCCCCGGGAAAGCGATCATCGCCCAGAAACAGGTGAGGCCGTAGAGCACGAAGGTGCCGAAATTGGAGGCGAGCGCGATGCCCGTGAGCCCGACGACCGACTGGACGCCGATCGCCGCGATGAGAGCCGAGACGACGACCAGCACCCAGATCGCCCGGTGCGGCGTCGCGAACCTGCCGTGCATGGCGTTCAGGAGCTCCGGCATCTCCTGGTCCTGCGCCATCGCATAGCTCACCCGGACCGCGGTGTTCATGCAGCTGAGGGTCGTGCCCAGGATGGCAAGCCCCACCGTGACGGCGATCGAGATCATGAGCCCGAAGCCGATCCCACCGAGGAGGCTGTTGCCGACGAGGATGGCCATGTCGCCGATCGGCGCGCTCGAGGCGCCCGCGGCGGCCATGCCGGTGACGGTCGCCCCCGTGCTGTCGGTGGCGACGAGCTTCTCGCTCACCATGAAGCCCGCGGCAAAGTACTCGAGGAGGTAGGCGAAGAGGCCCTGGATGACGAGCGAGAGGATGACGGCGCGGGGGATGTTGCGTTTCGGATCCTTCGTCTCGGCGGCGAGCGCCGTACAGCTCTCGAAGCCGACCAGGATCAGGATCGCCAGGGTCGACTGGATCAACACGCCCTGCAAGGAGTGCGGCCAGATGACGTCCAGGCCCCCGCTGAACCCCCACTGCGTCGCATGTTCCGGGTTGCCCAGCCGGTAGTAGATCGCGAGCGCGCTGAAGAAGACCAGCGTCGCGAGCTGGATCACGTTGATCATGAGCGCCGTGAACGTCGACCCGGTCACGCCGCGGAAAGCGATGTAGCCGGTGAGCGCCGAGAACAGGGCCGAGAAGATGACCATGCTCGTGATCGACAGGGTGCCGCCGGTCAGCTGGTTGTAGACGTAGCCGACCAGCGTGGCCATGAAGGCGACCATGACGCCGGGATACACCCAGTAGAAGAGATGGGCCGCCCACCCGGTCACGATCTTGGCGAGCCGCGCCCAGCGGTGGTGGCGCTGGTTCTCCCGGTCGATGAAGGCCTTCTCGGCGAAGTAGTAGCAGCTGCCGAAGCCGGCCTCGGGGTAGATTCGCGCCAGCTCGGCGTACGACACCGCCGTCAGGAACGCCAGGATGAGCGCGAAGACGATTCCCGCCCAGATGTCGGCGGCAACCGAGCTCCCGTCGGGCGCCGTGGCGGCAGCCTGCAGCTGATACGTGATCCAGAGAAACGCCCCGGGCGCGATCAGCGCCATGGCGTTGACCGTGGCTCCCGTGAGCCCGAGCGTCGCCTTCACCGTGGGTGGGCTGCTAGCTTCCTGCGGCATGGGTCACCTCCTCCCTGGGGTGGACGACGCAACCGCCGTGCCAGCCTCGAAATCCACCCGGGGGTAGACAGGACGGGCGCGTGCTCTCCGACCGGGGGTGGGGCGCTGCTCGTTTGGGCAGCGGGGCCCAAAAAGCAGGCTGCTTGACGCTTCGCAGGTGAA
>VBLA01000351.1 GCA_005879245.1 Deltaproteobacteria bacterium | reverse complement strand
CCTTCGGGGCCTTCTTCGAATCGGTTGGACCCATGAGATCGCGCCAGCGCGCGATCGCCCCGTCGCCCTCGAGGACGGCGACGAAGACCGGCCCCGAGCTCATGAAGCGCACGAGGTCGGCGAAGAACGGCCGTTGACGGTGGACGGCGTAGAAGCGCTCTGCGTCCGCCCCCCCGAGCGTGAGGAGACGCGTCGCGACGGGCGTCAGCCCGCCCTCCTCGATCATCGAGAGGATGCGGCCGAGGACGCGCCGTCGCACCGCGTCCGGCTTGACGATGCAGAGCGTGCGTTCCGTCACTGGAGGAGCCCCCCTTTCCGGAGGACGGCCTGCATGGTGGCCCCGAGCTCGGCAGGGCTCGGCGCGAGCGTCACGCCGGCCTGCCGGAAGGCCGCCATCTTCTCTGCCGCCGTCCCCTTCCCGCCCGCGATGATGGCGCCCGCGTGGCCCATGCGCTTGCCCTTGGGCGCCGTCTGGCCGGCGATCAAGCCGACCACCGGCTTCTTCATCTCTGCCTGGATGAAAGCTGCCGCCTCCTCCTCCGCCGACCCGCCGATCTCGCCGATCATAATCACGGCCGCCGTGCCCGGGTCGTCCCGGAAGAGGCGGAGCACGTCGACGAAGCCGGTGCCGATGATCGGATCGCCGCCGATCCCGATGCAGGTCGACTGCCCGATGCCGAGGAGCGTCAGCTGGTGGACGGCCTCGTAGGTGAGCGTGCCGCTGCGCGACACGACGCCCACCCGGCCGGGCTTGTGGATGTAACCCGGCATGATGCCGATCTTGCACTCCCCGGGCGTGATGATGCCCGGGCAGTTGGGGCCGATGAGCCGCGTCCGCCGCCCGTCGAGGAAGCGCTTCACGCGCACCATGTCGAGCACGGGCACGCCCTCGGTGATGCAGACGACGAGCGGGAGGCCGGCGTCGGCAGCTTCCATGATGGCGTCGGCAGCGCCGGCGGGCGGCACGTAGATCACCGACGCGGTGGCGCCGGTCGCGCGCACCGCCTGGTCGACGGTGTCGAAGATCGGGATGCCCTCGAACGCCGTGCCGCCGCGCCCGGGGGTCACACCCGCGACCATCTGCGTGCCGTACTCCCGGCAGAGGCGGGTGTGGAGCTGGCCGGTCGCGCCGGTGATGCCCTGGGTCACGACGCGCGTGCTGCGGTCGACGAGCACGCTCATGGGCGCCTCGCGGCGGCGACCGCTTTCCGGGCCCCATCCAGCATGTCGCTGGCCGTGATGATGTCCAGGCCAGAGTCGGCGAGGATCTTCTTTCCCGGGTCCACGTTGGTGCCTTCCATGCGAACGACGAGCGGCACGCGGAGCGCCTCGTCGCGCGCCGCCTGCACGACCCCCTCGGCGAGCACGTCGCAGCGGAGGATGCCGCCGAAGATGTTGATGAAGATCGCCCGGACGTTGGCATCGGAGAGGAGGATGCGGAAAGCCGCCCGCACCCTCTCGGTCGACGCCCCGCCCCCCACGTCGAGGAAGTTGGCGGGCAGGCCGCCCGCACCCTTCACGATGTCCATGGTCGCCATGGCGAGTCCGGCGCCGTTCACCATGCAGCCGATGTTCCCATCGAGGGCGATGTAGGAGAGGTCGTGCTTCGCCGCCTCGGTCTCGCGGGGATCCTCCTCCGTGGCATCACGCAGCTCGCGCAGATCGGGGTGGCGGAAGAGCCCATTGTCGTCGAAGCCGATCTTGGCGTCGAGGGCGAGGACGTCCCCCGACGCGAGCACGACGAGGGGGTTGATCTCGACGAGCGAGCAGTCCGCCTCGACGAAGCAGCGGGCGAGGGCGGCCATGAAGCCGACCGCCTTGCCGACCTGCTCCTTCGCGAGACCGAGCCCGAAGGCGAGCCGGCGCGCCTGGTAGGGCGCGAGGCCGATCGCCGGGTCGATCGTCTCCCGGAGGATCTTCTCGGGCGCGTGCGCCGCCACCTCCTCGATCTCGACCCCGCCCTCGGTCGAGGCCATGACCGTCACCCGCCCGCTCGCCCGGTCGACCACCATGCCGAGGTAGAGCTCGCGGGCGATCGCACAGCCCTGCTCGACGAGAAGCCGCCGGACGACCCGCCCTTCGGGACCCGTCTGGACCGTGACCAGGGTCTTCCCGAGGAGCGCCTCGGCTGCCGCCCGGACCTCCGCGACGCTCCGGACAAGCTTCACACCGCCCGCCTTCCCACGTCCGCCGGCGTGGATCTGCGCCTTCACGACGCACGGAAAACCCAAGCGGGACGCCGCCGCGACCGCCTCGTCGACGGTGAAGCACGCCTGCCCGTCGGGCACCGCCACGCCGTAGCGGCGCAGCAGTTCCTTCCCCTGATGCTCATGTATGTTCATTCAATTGTCCCTCCCGGGGGCCCGTCCGGTGCTCGCTCGCTGCGCTCGCTGCGCTGCTCCGATGCCCCCGGACCCCGTCGGCGCACGCTGGCGCGTGCGCCTCCCATGAGTCTGCTCGCGCGCCTTGGCGCGCTCGGGGCGTGCCGGGCGCGGCAAAGCCGCGCCCGGCAAACGTTGGTGCGTCGATCATCGTCTGAATATGTCCTTTAGCCATTTGAGGGTGGTCTGGCGGCCGATCTCGCCGATGGCGAAGGTGAGGGGGATCTCCTTGGGGCAGACCTCGACGCAGTTCTGGGCGTTGCCGCAGTCGGCGATGCCGCCCGGGCCCATGAGCACGTCGAGGCGCTCCTCCTTGTGCATCTCGCCCGTCGGGTGGAGGTTGAAGAGGAGCGCCTGCGAGATCGCCGCGGCGCCGATGAAGCCGCCGTCGCGGTGCACCTGCGGGCAGACCTCGAGGCAGCAGCCACAGGTGATGCAGCGGTCCAGGCTGTACATCACCGCCTGCAGATCGGGCGCGATCTTCGGCCCCGGGCCGAGGTCGTAGGTGCCGTCGATCGGGATCCAGCCCTTGATGCGCTTCAAGGCCTCGAACATGCGGCTCCGGTCGACGATCAGGTCGCGCACGACGGGGAACTTCTGCATCGGCTCGAGCACGATCGGCTGCGCGAGCCGATCGCAGAGGGCCATGCAGGCCATGCGCGGCGTGCCGTTGATCAGCATCGCGCACGACCCGCACACCTCCTCGAGACAGCTCGCCTCCCAGACCGGCGCCGGCACGCGCTCGCCCGCCGTCGTGACCGGGTGCCGTCGGATTTCCATGAGCGCCGAGACGACGTTGTGCTGGGGCGCCCACGGGAT
>VBLA01000406.1 GCA_005879245.1 Deltaproteobacteria bacterium | reverse complement strand
TGATCATCATCATCCGTTGCTGGGTGGGATCACCTTGCTGGGGAGTCAGCCATTGCTGGAGGAACATGCTTGCGCCCATGAGCAGCGTCAGAACAGGTACCCCGACGCCCTCGATCATCAGGCGATCGGGGGCCGAGAGATCCCTGATCCAGAGTGCGAATGGTGCACGTCTCAGCTCTATGGCGTGCGAAAGCGTGTTGTAGAGTCCAACGAAGATCGGCAGTTGGAGGACCATCGGAAGGCAGCCCGTCAGGGGGTTCAGGCGGTGCCGCCGGTAAAGCTCCATCATCTCCTTCTGGAGCGCCACCTGGTCGTCCTTGTGCCGTTCGCGGAGCTTCGCCATCTGCGGCTGAATCTTCTGCATTTCCCGCATGTTACGGAATGTCGTGCGGGTCAGCGGGATAGTTGCGACCTTGACCAGTGTGGTGAGGACGATGATCGCCACGCCATAGTTCCGGGTCACCCGGTCGAGCGCGCGGAGTGCGTGCAATAGCGGAATGGCGACGAACCAGAACAGGCCGAAGTCGAGTGCCCGGTCGAGGTGCTGACCGGCGCGGGCAAGCACCTCCCGATCCTTCGGTCCAGCGTAGATCGCAAACTGCGCTGCGCCGTCGACCAACGGCGTGTCGAGGCGAGCGAACGGGACGTCTTCCACAGCCGTAGCCACCGCAGGAGCCGGACCGTCCAGCGGGATAGCAGCGCTCAGGAAATACTGAGCCGCGAAGCCAACCCAGACAGACGGCTCAAGCTGGAAAGGCTGCTTGTGGACGTCGGCAAGTGGCTTTTCCTTCAAGCTTTGGTTGACCAACGCAATCGCCACCTCGCGCCCCGCTCCGGTCAGGCCGTCCAGAGGCATCGGCGTCAAGATCAGGCCGAGGGAACGCGGTACGTCGTCGCCGGAAATGCGCACCGTGACGTGAAAGAGGTACCCGTCGCCCTCAAAACGAAACCGCTTCTCGATCCTTAGGCCGCTCGGTGAGTCGGTCTGAAAGACGATTTCACCCTGCTCGCCGGCCGCCAACTGCAGCGCCGAACGGTCCGCGTGGTAGACGAGGCGGGCATCGCTTGCTTCCCCCCCAAGTTGAAGCGTGAGTGGCAGGATCGGACCGGGCGCAACGAGCTCGAGCGGCTCACTGTCGGGATCAACCGTCCGTCGGTAGGACTTCAATTCGAGGTTGTTCAGCCGCGCACCGAGAGGGGTGATGGCGGCCCTGATCACCCCGGTCTCGACGGGTATCAGGTCGGCCCCGTCCGCCGGCGCCGCCAGCGCCGTGGTCGAGGGGGGTCTATCGGGCGTGGATGCCGGGGCCGGCGCTCGCTCGGCCGTACTGACGGCGGGTGTCTCCGTCGGCGCTCCGCGATAGCGGCGAACTATCAGCTCTTGATAGAGGAAAAGGATAAGGACGGAGAGCCCAAAAGCCAGGAGGAGTCGGCGCTGCTCCATGCCTCACACCTCGGGTCCAGGAACGGGGTCGTATCCCCCAGGTGTCCAGGGATGGCAGCGTGCCAAACGTCCAATCGTCAGCCGGAGCCCCCGCGCTGCACCATGACGTTCCAGCGCCTCGACCCCGAAGGCCGAGCAACTCGGAACGAATCGGCAGGAAGGAGGCAACCCTGGCGCCACTACCAGCCGGTACGCCCGCAGCAACGCGATGAGCGCCACGGCGACGACGTCCGGCCGACGGCTCTCAGCGCGCGGGCGTGAGCTCCAGGGCGCGCGCGAACTCGGTGGCCGCATGGGCATAGGTGAGTTTGTCCGCGCCCGGCCTTGCGATGATGATCACGTCGCTCGGCGGAGAGAGCGCCAAGCGGTGGCGTCGAAAGACCTCGCGCATGAGGCGCTTGATACGGTTCCGGACAGGCGAATTGCCGACCCGGCTACTGACCGTGATGCCCAGTCGCGAGAGATCGCCCGCTGCGGGGCGACGGATCACCACGAAGTGAGCCGTGTGGCGCCTCCTGCCCTCGCGCTGGATGCTCAAGAACTCCATCCGCCGACGCAGCCGCGCCGCCTTGGGGAAGCTCTCCCGTCGCACGGGCTCAACCGGGCTGCTTTCGCGGAATCGTGACCGTGAGGCGCTTGCGCCCCTTGGCGCGCCGACGTCGTAGGACCTGGCGCCCGCCAGCGGTCGCCATGCGGGCGCGGAAGCCATGCGTGCGCTTCCGCCGACGGTTGCTCGGCTGATAGGTCCGCTTCATCGCGCGTCAATTGCAGAAACAGTCATACGAACACACCGCTTGCGGAATGTCAATTTGGTGACACTCTATGCGCGCCCTGGGGCAAACACCTCGCCGGTAGCGACGAAGACCGGCTCCCCGCCGTCGGCTAGGATCCTTCGGCGGGAACGGCCGCTCGCTTGCCTGGATAGTCCCGCGCGACGTGCTCGTCGCACCGGCCGCGCGCAGTGGCTCGCTTCCGGCAGCCGGCGACACGACACGTCTTGAAGCGGGCTTTGGGAAGCTTCCCCCGTTTCCAGGCGGCGTAGTGCCTTGAGCAATATCCCTTCCCGCCTGTCGCTGGCTGCGCGCACCCCTCGAATTTGCAATTTACCGACGGCTTCGACATGGCGCCCTCTCGGTTCAGTCGGCCTCTCGCTTGAGACCGCGCGTCATGAGGTCGATCACGACCTGGCGCGGTGCCTTGTTCTCGTAGAGCAGCTTGTACATCTCTTCAGTGATCGGCATCTCGACGGCAACGCTCCGCGCGAGGTCGCGCACGGAACGGGTGTTGTGCACACCCTCGGCAACTTCCTTCATGCTGGCGGCGATGTCCGGGAGCCGCTCACCGCGGCCGAGGCGGAGCCCGACGCTGCGGTTGCGGGAAA
>VBLA01000405.1 GCA_005879245.1 Deltaproteobacteria bacterium | reverse complement strand
GACAACATCGCGGGGTGGGACTTCTTCGAGGGCGACAACGACCCGTTCGACGAGGTCGACTACGGCCATGGGTCGGGCGAGGCGCGGGACTCGACCGCCGAGGCGAACAACGGCGGCGACCTGGGCACCTGTCCCAACTGTCGCGTCATGCCGGTTCGCGTCGGCGACAGCTTCGTCGCCGACGTGAACCGCTTCGCGCAGGGCGTCGTGTTCTCGGTCGACACGGGTGCGTCGGTCGTCCAGGAGGCGCTCGGCACCTACAACCAATCGAGCTTCGCCCAGCAGGCGGTCGACTACGCCTACGCGCACAACGTGCCCGTGATCGCCTCGGCGGCCGACGAGGATTCCTGGCACCACGTCTTCCCCGGCCCCTACACGCATACGATCATGGTGAACTCGATTCGCGACTTCGGCGTCACCGGGGTCGAGCCCGCCTCCTGGCTCTACATCAACGGCTGTACCAATTTCGGCGGCAACCTCTCCGTGAGCGTGTCGTCCACCTCGTGCTCCTCGGAGGCGACGGGCCGGAGCTCCGGGATCGCGGGCCTGATCGTGTTGGCCGGTTGGGACGCGGTCGGCGCCGGTGCGCTCACGCGGCCGCTCACCGCCAACGAGATCCGCCAGGTCTTCACGCAGACCGCGGACGACATCGACTTCGAGACCATGCGGGCCATCACGTTCCCGGACACGGTGCGCTACGCCTCGCAGGCGGGCTGGGACCAGTTCACCGGCTACGGCCGGGTCAACGCCAACCAGGCCGTGACGCGGGTCCTTGCGGGCCAGATACCTCCCGAGGTCGACATCACCTCGCCGCGGTGGTTCCAGCCCCTCGACCCGGCGCGCGACGGCGACATCGTGGTCCGCGGGCGCGTCGCCGCGGACCGCGCCACGGGTTACACCTACCGCGTCCAGATCGCCTATGGCATCCAGCCACAGGAGAGCGAATGGACCGACGTGTTGCCCTTCGGGGCCACGCAGACGGCACCCATCGACGGGGTACTCGCCACCATCACGCCGGCCCAGGTCCTCGCACCCACGCCGGCCGAGATCGCGCGCCGCCAGGCGGAGCTGCCCGACGTCACCTCCGACTACGACCAGTTCACCTACACGATCCGTGTCCAGGTCCGCGATCAGCCCGGGGACCAGCTGGGTGAGGACCGGCGCACGATCTTCGTCCACGACGACCCGGACCTGAAGGCCGGGTTCCCCCTCTTCGTAGGCGGCGACGGCGCCTCGTCGCCGGCGATCGCCGACCTCGACGGCGACGGTGTGGGCGACATCGTCTTCGGCACGAGCGACGGCCTCGTCTACGCCAAGCACGCCGACGGCTCGGACCTGATCGGCTGGCCCGCGGCGGTCGACCCGCTACCGCTCCACACTGGCTCGACGGCCTACGCCACGGGCTCGATCGCGCCGCCGCGGTACGGCGCCGTCCTCGCCTCGGTCGCCATCGGCGACCTCGACGGCGACGGGCTCCTCGACGTGGTGGCCGCCGACTTCGAGGGCAAGATCTACGTCTTCGATCACCGCGGGCGGCGGAAGGCCCCCTTCCCCGTCTCGGTGAACCCCGCCTTCTCGAGCCACGACGCCCGCGACCGCTACAACACGGTCCACGCGGCGACCATCGGCTCGCCGGCGCTCGCCGACCTCGACGGCGACAGCAAGCTCGACATCATCGTCGCGAGCGGCGATCGCCACGTCTACGCGTGGAGCGCCACCGGCGCTCTCCTCCCGGGCTTCCCGGTGCTGGTCGTCGATCAGTCGCAGATGGTGATCGTGGATTCGGTGCACGACAAGCTGGCGCCCCGTCCCGGCGTGAGTCCCTTCCGTGGCAGCAAGATCGTCAACTCGCCGGCGATCGGCGACATCGATCACGACGGAACGCCGGACATCGTGGTGGGGACGAACGAGGAGTACGACGAGACGCCGAATTTCTCGGCCACGAGCAGCACCGCGAGTGCGCTCGCCCAATCGGGGCTGCTCACGCCGGCCAACAGCCGCGTGTACGCCATCCACAACGACGGCATCAACCATCCCGGCGGACCCCTCCTGGCCGGCTGGCCCGCCAAGATCGCCCTGCTCAACGCGGAGCTGTTGCCCGACGTCGGCGAGGGCATCAACGCCTCGCCCGCGCTCGCCGACGTGGACGGCGACAGCCAGCTCGAGGTGGGCGTGTTCGCCAACGCGGGGCCGGCCTACCTCCTCAAGAGCGACGGCACGTCCTTCTTCGGCAACGGTCCCGACGGCAACTACCGCGTCTTCGCGACCGACGCCGACGCGGGCTCGACCAGCCCCGACACCCCGTCCTTCGCCTCGCTCGGCGAGGGGGCATTCGCCGACCTGACCGGCCTCGGGCAGATCGTCTTCACCGCCCCGGCATCCGGCCTGGGGCGCGCGCTCGCGGTCGTCCTGCCGGAGCAGCAGGTGAACGCGGACGATCACCTCGCTGCCTGGAACACGACGACCGGCAACTACCTTCCCACCTACCCGCATCACATGGAGGAACTCCAGTTCCTCACCGGGCCCTCGATCGCCGATGTCGGGGGCACGCCGCTGCCCGAGATCGTGGAGGGCAGCGCCGGGTACTTCGTCCACGCCTACGACGCCTCGGGCGTCGAGCCGACAGGTTGGCCCAAGTTCACTGGCGGCTGGCACGTGGCGAACGCCGCCATCGGGGACGTGGACGGCGACGGCCTCAACGAGGTGGTCGCGCTCACGCGCGAGGGCAACCTATTCATCTGGGACACGACCGCACCCGCCGGTCCGCAGCAGTGGCCGAAGAAGCGGCACGACCTCCGCAACACCGGCAACCTCTCCGAGCCGCAG
>VBLA01000404.1 GCA_005879245.1 Deltaproteobacteria bacterium | reverse complement strand
ACGCTCTTCGACCTCTCCTGCTGGGACATCAACGGCACGCCGAAGATCTTCCCCCGCTCCTGCACCGAGCTGCTCGGGCTCTCCCGCGACGACGACCTGATCGACGTCGAGTTCGTGGTGATCTGCCGCCGGGTGGGATACCCGATGCTCGAGGTGCCGATCTTCTCGCAGCGGCGGCATGGGGGGCGCTCCACCACGAACCTCCCCTCCGCCGTCCGCATGTACTGGGGGCGTACCAGCTCTGGCGGACGTGGCGGTGAGGCGGCCCGGCGACCGCACGCTCGGCACGCTCCGTGCGCGCCACGACGCCGACTGGCGCGACCCGGCCGCGATCGCCAGTCAATGGCGCGAGGCCGGCGACACCGACCCGCGACTCCTGCGCGCGGTCGTGCGGGGCGCGTGGTGGGAGACGCTCGCCGCCCTCGACCTGACCCTTCTCGTGACCCGTGAGTACGAGCATCTTCTCCTCGCGCTCCGCGCCGGGCAACGGGGGCCCGCGGTCACCTACATGCGACTCCCGCACCCTTCCGGTCTCGTCGTTGATCCGGCCCGGGGCGTCGTGCACGTCGCCAGCACGCGGAACCCGAATCAGCTCTACGACTTCCAGCCGGCGACGGCGCTTGCCGGCGCCGTCAACGGTCGCCCCCGCGCGCTCGCCGATCGACCGCTCGTGCCGGTGCGGGCGCGCTTTCTCCCCGGCGGCCTCTACCTCCACGATCTCGCGCTCATTGGCGGGGTGCTGCACGGCAACGCGGTCGGGCAGAATGCCGTCGTGCGCCTAGAGGAGACGGGGGGCTATCGGCGCGTCTGGTGGCCGCGGTGCATCGAGACGCCGAAGGGACCCGTCTTCGCGCGCAACCACCTGCAGCTGAACTCGATCGCGGCGGGCCGCAACCTCGCGACCTCCTACTTCTCCGCCTCGACCGATGCGCTCTCGGCGCGCCGCCCCGGCCACCGGAACTTCCCGGTCGACGGGCGCGGCGTCATCTTCTCGGGCCGCACGCGCGCGCCGGTGGTGCGCGGGCTGACGCGCCCCCACTCGGCGCGCCTCCGCCGCGGGCGCCTCTGGGTCGACAACAGTGGCTACGGGGAGGTGGGGCTCGTCGACGGGGAGCGCTTCGTCCCGGTGGCCCGCCTGCCGGGCTGGACGCGGGGCCTCGCTTTCCGCGACGGGGTGGCGTTCGTCGGCACGTCGCGGGTGCTGCCGCGCTTCAGTCAGTATGCGCCCGGGCTCGATCGGAAGCGGAGCGTCTGTGGCGTGCACGCCCTCGACGCGGCGACGGGGCGGACGCTCGGCAGCATCGTCTGGCCGTACGGCAACCAGATCTTCGCGCTGGAGGGGCTCCCCACGAGCGTGACGACGGGGTTCCCCTTCCACGCCGGCATGCGGGAGGCCTCGGCCCGCGCACGGGCCCTGTTCTATGGTTTCCTCACCAATTCTCGCGGCGGAGGGGCGGCATGAGCGCTGAATTCCGGCTGGTGATGATCGGGGCGATGTACGAGAACGGGGGCAACACGACCCACCGCTTCCTCGACGGCCATCCCGAACTCTTCGTGTATCCCTTCGAGTCACAGGTCGGCACGACGCTCGTCCGGGACCCCCTCCGCTCGATGTTCCCCGTCAAGTACCGCTGGCCCGTCTTCGCGCTCGCGGCGACGCCGGCCGAGGACTACCGGGCGATCATCGACGAGGAGTGCAAGGTCCGGGCGCGCACGCCGCAGGTGAGCAAGTTCCGCCACTTCCCCTTCGAGTTCTCCGACGACGAGCGCGGGCGATGCTACGAGGCCCACGTCGCCCGCACCGGACGCTCGCGCGGCGCCAACATGGCCGCCTTCTTCCGCGCCACCTTCGAGGCGTGGAAGGACCACCGCCGGAGTGGACGCGAGGCGGTGTATGTCGGCTACAGTCCGATCATCACCGTCGACGCCGACAAGATCCTCACCGACCTGCCCGGGGCGCACGTCCTGCACGTTGTGCGGAACCCCTGGTCCGCGTACGCCGACACCAAGAAGCGCCCCGTGCCGCTCTCTCTGGCGAGCTACATGCTCGGCTGGACGATCACCCAGCAGCACGCGCTCCTCTACCGGGAGCTCTTTCCGGGGCGCGTGCACATCGTGCGTGCCGAGGACGTCATGGCCGATCCTCTCGGTACGCTCGGGGCGCTCTGCCAGACGCTCGGGCTCGAGCGAGCGGAGTCGCTGCGGTCGCCGAGCTGGAACGGCTCGCGGCTCGATGAGGTCTACCCGTGGGGCACCATCCGGACGCCGACGCCGGAGGCGAACCGCGCCACCGCCGCGTTGCTGTCGCCGGCCGAGCAAGGCGAGGTCCGGAGCCGCGCCGGGCACTACCTCGCCGCGTTCGACTACCAGCGCTTCGTCATGTGACGGGGACGATGAAGCGGGCGCTCCTCACCGGCGGGACGGGCTTCGTCGGCGCCAATCTCGCCCGTCGGCTCCTCCAGGGCGGCCACGAGGTGCACTGCCTCGTCCAGCCGGGCCACGCGGTCTGGCGGATCGAGTCGATCCGGGCCGACCTGCGCCTCCACGAGGTCGACCTCGCGGACGGGGAGCGGCTGCTGCAGGTCGTCCGCCAGATCCGGCCCGACTGGGTCTTCCACCTGGCCGTGCACGGCGCCTACTCGTGGCAGACCGATCTCGGGCAGATGGTGCGGACGAACATCCTCGGTACGATTAACCTGGTGGGGGCCTGCGTGGCCACCGGATTCGAGGGCTTCGTCAACACCGGCTCGTCCTCCGAGTACGGATTCAAGGACCACGCGCCGGCGGAAACGGAAGCGCTCCAGCCGAACAGCCACTACGCCGTCACCAAGGCGTCTGCCACCCTCTTCTGCCGCTACACCGCCGAGAGCCGTCGGCTCCGGCTCCCGACGCTCCGCCTCTACTCGATCTACGGGCCGTGGGAGGAGCCGGGGCGTCTCTTCCCGACGCTCGTCTGTCGCGGCCTCGAAGGCGCGCTCCCGCCGCTCGCCGACCCGGAGACCGCCCGCGACTACGTCCACGTCGACGACGCGGTCGAGGCCTACCTGCTCGCGGCGACCCAGGCGGACCAACCGCCGGGCGGGATCTACAACGTCGGGAGCGGTGTGCAGACCTCGCTGCGCGAGCTGGTGGAGGTGGCGCGCCGGGTGCTCGGGCTCCGCGCCGAGCCGGCGTGGGGGGCGATGCCGGGACGGAGCTGGGACACGAGCGCGTGGGTCGCCGACAACCGGCGCGCGGCCGAGGTGCTCGGCTGGTGG
>VBLA01000403.1 GCA_005879245.1 Deltaproteobacteria bacterium | reverse complement strand
CCGGCGGAGAAGTCGGGCCGGGTCCGGGGGCTCTACAACCAGCGCGTGGTGGAGTGCCGCCTCGCCTGTGCGCTGCTCGCGCGACGGACCGGGGTGGCGGCCACCCGGCTCGGCGACTTCCCCGACCGGGTCGCCCTCCTCGCCGACCTCGCTCGCCTCCTCCCCGAGACCGAGGTCCCCGCGTCGGCGCTTCCCGAGCTCCTCGGCCTCACGCCGGACGAGGTCCGCGTGCGCGTCCTCGGGGAGGCGACGCTCGCAGCGCCCGGGCGCTTCGCGCTCCAGCGGCGCGTGCGGCACGTCCTCGGCGAAGCCGACCGGGTCGCCGCCGCCGAGCAGGCGCTCCAGCGGGGCGACCTCGCCGCGCTGGGCGATCTGATGAACGCCTCGCACCGGAGCTGCGCAGAGGACTACGACGTGAGTACCCCCGCTCTCGATCATCTCGCGGCGCTGGCACGGGCGCACGGGGCACTCGGTGGCCGACTCACCGGCGCGGGGTTCGGTGGCGCGATCGTAGCTCTCGTCGAGCGGGACCGCGTCGCGGCGCTCATCGCCGCGCTCGACCGCCACTTCTATGCGGCGCGCGGCGGGCGGAGCGATCTCCGGCTCCCGGTCGAGCCCCGCGGCGGAGCCACCGTGGCGCGGATGGAGTGAGGGCTACCCGATCTCCGACCAGGCGAGCGCTCGCTCGATCGCCTGGATGATCGCCTCGGGATCGGTGAGCTTGGTGAGGGCGAAGTCGACCTGAGCGCGGGAGAGTTGTTCGCGCGTGAAGGCGCTCAGCACCGCGGAGTAGAGACCGATGGCGAGCGGCAACCCGCGAGAGTTGGTGAGGCTACGCGTGCGGATGGCGCGCGCGAGGTCCCAGCCGGTCATCTCGGGCATGTAGAGATCCGTCAGCAGGAGATCGCCACCCGCGTGTTCGAGCTCCGCGAGCGCTGCCGCACCGCTCGGGACCGCGGCGACCTCGTAGCCCGCGCCACGCAGGAGCTCCGCCATCGCTTCGCGCACATAGGACAGGTCGTCGACCACGACGATCCGCGGAGGACGACGTGCCGGCCGTCGGGCGGCGGCCTTACCGGCCACGGAACCTCCGAGCGAAGCCGCACCACTCCCCGCGCATGACCCCCCTATCCATTACGACTCACCGCCGGCCAGGTCAATTCGGTCCTCAGGGGAGAAGGGGGGGTCCAACCCGGGGGGAGGCACTAGCTGAGCGTGCCGAGACAATCGGCCCCCGTGTCACGTGTCCCGCCGAGCGTCGCGGGCGAGCGAGGCGGGCCGAGAAGCGACACCAGGGGACTTCCCTGGGCGCGCTTGCGCTTGAGCTTCTCGAGAAGCGTGGTGCGGTTCACGTGCAGCAGGCGCGCGGCTTCCTTCTTGTTGCCGCCCGAGAGGCGCAGCGCCTGCGCGATGATGCGGTCCTCGATCGCTTCCATCTCGCGATAGAAGTCGATGCCGGCCGATCCGAACTGCCAAGGCATGGCAAGCGGGACCTCCCCGGAGTCGCACGCCGCGGTCAGATGGGGCGGCAGGTCGCAGCGATCGATCACCTGCTCGGCCCGACCGAGGACGACCATCTGCTCGAGGACGTTGCGGAGCTCGCGCACGTTTCCGGGCCACGAGTACGCTTCGAGCATCTCCATCGCTGCAGGCGTCACCTCGAAGCGCGGCAGACCCTTCTCGGCCAGCTGGTCCAGCAGACCGGTCACGATGAGCGGGATGTCCTCCCGCCGCCGCCGCAGTGGCGGCAACTCGATCGGCACGACCCGGAGCCGATAGAAGAGATCCTCGCGGAATTGCCGCGCTGCAACGGCCTCGTCCAGGGTGCGATTCGTGGCCGCGATGATGCGCACGTCCACCTGCTGGGTGAGGACGCTCCCGACCGGCTCGAAACGCCCGTCCTCGAGCACGCGCAGCAGCTTCACCTGCAGCTTGGGACTCATCTCGCCGATCTCGTCGAGGAGGATCGTCCCGCCGTCGGCCAGCTTGAAACGTCCTACCCGGGTGGCGATGGCGCCCGTGAAGGCACCGCGCTCGTGCCCGAACATCTCGCTCTCCAGGAGCTCCTCGGGGATGGCGCCGCAGTGCACGGGAATGAAGCGCCCCCCGGCGCGGCCCGACAAGCGGTGGAGCGCCGCCGCCACGAGCTCCTTGCCCGTGCCACTCTCACCCGAGATGAGGACGGTCGCGTCGGTCGGCGCCACGCGCCGGATGATTTCGAAGATCGCCAGCATGCTGGGATGCTGGCCGATGATACCCTCGAAGACGCCCTCGTCGAGTGTGGAGGCGTCCGGCGGAATGCTGCTAGCCGCCGGTTCTCGTTCGATCG
>VBLA01000402.1:3089-5145 GCA_005879245.1 Deltaproteobacteria bacterium | reverse complement strand
GCGCGAGTGGGATCGCTCCCCGGGCCGCACACGCTCCGCTGGCACACGGCCGCGGCACTGCTGGCCGAACAGGCGATGCGCACCGTGCGGCAGATCCGCACCGACGCACTCCCGCGGCTCGACCGGCTGCTCGCCGACGCCAGGCGGCTCCTCGAGGAGCGCGACGATGGGTGAGGCCGGCGCCCGCCCCTCGCTCCTCTTGTACTGCCAGCACGTGCTCGGCATGGGGCACCTGGTCCGCTCGCTTGCCCTCGCCGAGTCCTTGGCCGCTCGCTTCCACGTCGTCTTCCTGAATGGCGGCCCCGTGCCGCACGGCGTCCCGCGGCCGCGGTGCATCGATTTCATCGACCTGCCGCCGGTGGGGTTCGATCCGGCGGGACGCCTGGTGAGCCGTGACGGCCGCCGCTCGGTCGAGCGGGCGCTCGATCTGCGTCGCGAACTCATCCTCACGACCTTTCACCGTCTTCGCCCGCGCGCGGTGGTCGTCGAGCTCTTCCCCTTCGGGCGGAAGAAGTTCGCCAACGAGCTCTTACCGGTCTTCGACGCGGTACACGCCGCGGGCCCCGGACGCCCGCTTCTCGTCACCAGCTTGCGCGACATCCTGGTGACGGGCCGGCGCGACCAGGAGCGTCATGACGAGCGCGCCTGCACGCTCGCCAACCGCTTCCTGGATGCCATCCTGGTCCACGCCGACCCGCGCTTCGCCCGCCTCGAGGACTCCTTCCACCCGACCGAACGGCTTCGCGTTCCCGTGCACTACACGGGCTTCGTCACCGGCCGACCGTTGCCCGCACCGGCGCCTTCGCCTGCGCACCGGCTCATCGTGTCTGCTGGCGGCGGGCTCGTGGGGGCTCGCCTCTTCCGCGCCGCCGTCGAGGCGCACGCCCTCCTCTTCGAGCGCGAGGGCCTGCGGACCCTCCTCGTCGCCGGCCCCTTCCTTCCCGAGGCCGACTGGCAGGCGCTTCGGGAGGGCGCCCGCGGCCGCCCGGGGCTCGAGCTCCGGCGCTCGGTCCCGAGCCTCGAGGCCGAGCTGTTTCGGGCAGCGGTCTCCGTGAGTCAGTGCGGCTACAACGCGGCCATCGAGATCCTGCGGACGCGCGTTCGCGCGCTCGTCGTGCCCTTCAGCGAGGGCGGAGAGGACGAGCAGCGGATGCGTGCCCGCCGGCTCGAGCGACTCGGCGCAGTACGCGTGCTCGAACCCGAGCGGGTCGACGGACCCACGCTCGCAGCCGAGGTACAGTCGCTCCTCCATTTCACGCCGCACCCCGTTGCGCTCGACATGGACGGGACGGGGCACACGGTGGAACTCCTCGAGGCGCTGCTCGTGGCGCACGAGGGTTCCCGGACACTCGACTATGGGATGGCTTGAGCCCCTGCGACAGGTAGTGGAGCGCGCCACGGTTCCCGTCGACTTCTTCTTCCGTATCGACGACGTCGGATGGGAGGACGATCGCCTCTTCCCGCTGCTCGACCTGTTTGAACAGCGGGCGGTCCCGGTCGACCTTGCCGTGATCCCCCAGGCACTCACCCCTGGCACGGCCGCCGAACTTCGAGCGCGCCTGGCGCGGTCGCCCGACCGGATGGGCGTCCACCTGCACGGATTCGCTCATGTGAACCACGAGCCCGACGGTCGCAAGTCGGAGTTCGGCCCGAGGCGGGAGGTCGGCGCGCAGCGTCGCGACCTCGAGGCAGGCCGTCACCAACTCGAGCTTCTCCTCGGCGACGCCGTCGCGCCATTCTTCACGCCCCCATGGAACCGATGCACGGAGTCGACCGCGCGGCTCCTCGCCGAGCTCGGCTTCCGCGTGCTCTCGCGCGACGCGCGCGAGCCACCATTCGGCATCCCGGGGTTCCTCGAGATCCCGGTGCGGGTCGACTGGTTGCGCCCGCCGGCCGACGTCGCCGCAACCGGCGAGCGGCTCGCCGTGGAGGGCCGCAGCGGCTCGCCCGTCGGCATCATGCTGCACCCCGCGCGCATCGACGCCGAGGAGCGGCGGTGGCTGGGCGAGCTCCTCGCGCTCCTCGGCAGCCATGTGGGCAGCCGCTGTTGGTCGTT
>VBLA01000402.1:0-2941 GCA_005879245.1 Deltaproteobacteria bacterium | reverse complement strand
ACCTCGATGTCGGGGTGCGCGCAGCCCGCCGCCTATGCGCCAGCGCTCGGCTTCCTCTTCCTCGTCTTCCCCGCAGACCCGTGCCTGGCGTCGCTTCCCACGGCCGCGGACGATCTCTCCATGTCGCCGGTCCTGGATGCCGTACTGGGGCCCCGCCATGCGGACAGGCGGGTGTGCGCGGTCGACGTCGAGGCGGTGCGCTACAAGCCTGGGCGCCAGTGCGTGCTCCGCTACGACGTCACCTGGGCCGGCGGGCTCACGGAGACCCTGTTCGGGAAGGTGGCGGAGCAGGCCAGGTTCGAGCGGGCACGGGAGGCCCTCGGGCGGCTCGGTGCCGTGGGCGATGAACTCCTCTTCCGCCTCCCCACCTCCCTCGGCACGGTGCCGTCGCTCTGTATCGAGCTCTTCGCCCCGATGCACGGTCTCGCTCTTTCCGATCGCAGCGAGGCCGACGACTTCCTCGACCTCTGCAGCCGGGCCGGCGACGCGCTCCACGAGCTTCACGACCTCCCAGTCGCCCTGCCGAGCGAACGGGACCTGGCCACGCAGCTCACGCGCCTCACCGACGCCGCGTTGACGCTGACCTGGTTTCTCCCCGCCCGTGCGGAGCGCATCGAGACGCTCCGCCGCGCGCTCCGGGCCGAGCTCGAGACGACCGCGCCGGCACGAATGCGACCCATCCACGGCGACTTCCACATGGACAACGTCCTGGTCTCCGGCACCCGCCTCGGGCTCGTGGATCTCGAGGACGCCACGATGGGCGATCCTGCCGACGACGTCGGCTGGGCATGGGCGCAGCTCACATGGCTCGCGATCAAGGCCGGCAGCCGGACGTCGGCCCTCCAGGCCGGACGCCGAGCCTTGCTCTCGGCCTACCTCGCGCGGACCGACATGGAGACCGCCGCGCGCGTCCCGCTCCATGCGGCGCTCGCCTGCTTCCTCTTCGCGGCCCGATGCCTCTGCCACTTCCGCCGGGCCGCCCGCCACGCCCAGGCGGAGGCACTGCTCGCCGTGTGCGAAGCGCTCCTCGAGCAGGGGCCCCCGGCGATCGAGGTCATGTCGGGGGTCCAATGAACAGGCTCGGCATCGGGATCATCGGCACGGGAGGCGTCTTCGAGGCGCACGCGCTGGCCTATGCCCAGCTCGCCAGCCGAGCCCGGCTGCTCGCGGTGGCGGATGTCGACGAGCCGAAGCTCCACCTGGCAGCGGGCCGCCATCGCATTCCCGCCGCATACGCCGACTCCCACGAGCTCCTCGCCCGCGAGGACGTCGACCTGGTGGTCGTCTGCACGCCGCCGTCATCTCATGCCGAAATCGCCATCGCGGCCCTCGAGGCGGGAAAGTACGTCGTGTGCGAGAAGCCGCTCGCACCCACGCTGGCGGCTGCCGACCGCATCCTGGCAGCGGCGCGTCGTTTTCCCGGACGGCTATCGACCGTCCACCAGTTTCGCTACCTGCCCGAGGTGCAGCGCGCCGTGTGGTTACGCGACCGCGGCGATCTGGGCGCCCTCTTCTTCGGCCGCTTCAGCCGCTACGCCCGCTACCGGCGGCCGGCCAAGGCGCCGACGTCGGGCCAGCCGCCGAAGGGCGCACGCTCGACGTGGTGGGGGGACTGGGAGGTCGCGGGAGGTGGGGTCGCCATGACCCAGCTGATCCACGAGCTCGACCTCGCGTGTCACCTCTTCGGTCCGGCCGCCGCGGTATCGGCGACCGTCGACACCCTGAGCGAGGCGATCGGGTCGGAGGACACTTGCGCGGCGATCGTCCGCTTCGAGAGTGGCGCGATCGTCTCCTGCTACGGCACGGTCGCCGCCCAGCGCACGTGGAGCGGTTTCGACGTCTTCGGCAGCCTCGGTTCGGTCCACCACCCGTGGGCGTTCGAGTGCATGGACCGCGCGCGTCGCGAGGAGACCCTGCCCGCGGTGCTGGCCGTCCATCCGCTCCCGCCGCCGGCGAGCCAGCCGGACCCGCAGTCGAGTGCGCACACCCCCTACGTCGCCGCCGTCCTCGACGCGATCGACGAGGGACGACCCTTGCCGATCGGCCCCGACGAAGCGCGTACCTCCGTCGAGCTCTGCACGGCAATCTACGCCTCGGCGCTCTCGGGAAGCCACGTCGCGCTGCCCCTCGACCGGACGCACCGCCACTACACCGGCATCACGCGCGCCGACTACGAGGTCCGGGTCCGGCACGGCCGCGGGGCGGCCCGCGTCCGCGAGGCGCGGGGGAGCTCCCGATGAACGGCAGCGAGCTCGCGATCGACGGTGGTCGACCGGCCGTGTCGACACGCTACCGGGAACGCTGGCGAAGCATCCGTCTCCGCGACCTGGCCGCCATCGTGCGCTGGGGCCTGCGTGACGTGAACACCCTTGCCAAGGGTGACGGGCCGATCGCCGACTTCGAGCGTCGCTTCGCGGCGCTCACCGGGACGCGCCACGCGCTCGCGATGAACAGCGGGACCGCGACGCTTCACAGCGCCTATCTCGCGGCCGGGGTGCGGCCCGGTACCGAGGTCATCGTCCCCTCGTACACCTTCTTCGCGACCGCGGCGCCGATCCTGCAGTGTGGGGGGACACCCATCTTCTGCGACGTCGATGAGCGCACGCTGACCGCGAACCCTGACGACGTCGAGCGGCGGATCTCGCCGCGGACGCGGGCGATCTCGGTCGTCCACATGTGGGGAAATCCGGCGACGATGGACCGCTTCGTCGAGCTCGCCAGACGCCACGCGCTCGTCCTCATCGAGGACTGCTCGCACGCGCATGGCGCCACCTACCGCGGACGGCCCGTGGGATCGTGGGGCGACATCGGCTGCTTCAGCCTTCAGGGCGCCAAGGCGGTGAGCGGCGGCGAGGCTGGGATCGCCGTCACCAACAACCCCATCCTGTTCGACCGCATGCTCGTCCTCGGCCATTACGGACGCCTCAAGCGGGGCCAGGCG
>VBLA01000401.1 GCA_005879245.1 Deltaproteobacteria bacterium | reverse complement strand
ATCGCGGGCGTGAGTGGTGTGGGTGTCTCGCGCGGTCAGCTGACCATCTACATCGAGAACGAGTCCGACGCCGCGCGCCAACAGGTCGAGCAGCTCCTCGCCGGCGAAGCGCCGGACACCCCGACACGTTTCGTCGTGACCGGAACATTCGAGGCGCGCTGACCGACTGGCGGGCGAGCTACCGCTCGGGGACGCCGCGCGCGACGACCGGCGCGTCTCCGTGAGGGTATCGCTCCTTGCCGTGGTCTGCCCCTGTGGCGGTCTCGCGCGGCTCGTCAAATATGGAGCCGTCGCCGTCACCGAGGTAGGCCGCTCGTCCGAGCCACGATGTACAGGAGGCCCGCATGCTAGGCTCCGATACCCTCGAGATCGCGATCGGTCTGATCTTCGTGTACCTCGTGCTGAGCCTCCTTTGCTCGGCGATCAATGAGCTGATCGAGGGGTTACTGAACGCGCGCGCGGCGAACCTCGAACGGGGCCTCCGCGAGCTCCTCGCCGATCCGGCGGGCACGGGGTTGGTGAAGGCGATCTACGAACACCCGCTCATCCACGGATTGTTCAAGGGTACCTATGACCCAGCTAAGACCAAAAAAGGCATGTGGACCCGGAGGAAGCTGCCTTCCTACCTGCCTCCGCGCAACTTCGCGCTGGCGCTGATGGATGCCGTCCTGCCGGCGACGCCGATGACGGCGTCCGGCGCCTCTTCCTCGCTCGCTGCCGCGGCGATCCCACCTTCGCCGGCGGGGGGACCACCGGTCGTGGCCGCGCTCCGCACCGCCATCGGCGGCCTTCCGAACACCGACGTCCAGCGTGCGCTGTTGACACTCCTCGACGCTGCGGGTGGCGACATCGGCCGGGTGCGCCAGAACATCGAGGCCTGGTACAACAGCGCCATGGACCGCGTCGCCGGCCGGTACAAGCGGCGGACGCAGTTGATCCTTCTTGGCCTCGGGATGGTCGTCGCCATCGGGATGAACGCCGACACGATCACCATCGCGCGGAGCCTGTCCGTCGACAAGTCGCTGCGTAATGCCTTGGTATCGGCCGCGAGGCAGTACGCGGCTCAGCCAGTGGGGCATGGCTTGCCCGCGCCGGAATGTACGGCCGACAAGAAGGAATCACCGGAGTGCAAGAGCCTTCCCGTCGCCTGTCAGCGGGACGGGACGTCGCCCGAGTGCCGGGTCCAACTCGATCTCGAACAGCTCCGGACGCTCGGCCTCCCGATCGGCTGGAGCACGGCACTCGACGATCCCCGGAGCATCCACGTGGCGCCCTGGTGGTGGCTGGTGCGCGTGGTCGGCTGGTTCCTCACCGCCTGCGCGATCTCCCTCGGCGCACCGTTGTGGTTCGACTTGCTGAACAAGATCAGCGTCGTTCGTTCGACGGTCAAACCGCAGGAGAAGAGCCGGGAAGAGCCATCGAAGGGTTAGCCGAGGCGCCCTCGGTCGGTGCTGCCGTCGATTGCGAGCGCTGACACAGTTAGCGGGCGCCGTTTCTCAGGGCCGAGACGTTGCCCGCCATGTCCAGGGTGCGAGTGGCGAAGTAGACGGTCGAGCCGGAGACGCCACCGACCGCCATGCTCTCCTGCGAGCCCGCCGGCTGGGGAGCGGGCGCTCCTGCGAGCGGGGTCGCCGACCAGAAGCCGCAGAGGTGATCGGCTGATTCGACCACCTCACGTCGTAGCGGTCGGCCGTGCCGACCATGTAGTCGTCGCCCGGCGCCGCCCAGACGAGCTGAGGCAGCGGACCTCCCACGACGCGCAGGTCGAAGATGGAGGCCGGCCGCCGGGTGTCGACACCCTAGGTGCCCGTCTTGTGCTCGTCGTGGCGGTAGTGCCACCAGCTGTCGTTCAGCGCCGTGTCCCCGGCCACGCTCCAAGTGAAGACAAATCCTTCACGCGTCGGGGGGCGTAGTAACTTCAAACGCCCGAGTTGACCGAACGTCCGATCTCGGACGTGACATCGCCTCCGTGCCTCTGCCTCCGACAGGAGCCGGAGGAATCCTTGCGCAGCACCGCCGCGTCGTCGGAGGCGACACGGTGCAACAACAGGAGGGACGAAAGACAAATGGTCAGGGCGTGTGTCATGAATTCACCGCCGGTCTGGCTCGGACACTCGAGGACCACGTGTTCACCCACGAGTGGGGCGAGACGTAGCCCCGAGTCAGGTGGCCGATGGGGCCCGACGGGGAGGTCTGGTCTGGCGAGCACGCGACGTGACAGAACGGGCTCGCCGACTCATCGGCTCCTCAGGGCAGACCCTGGCACACACAGGCCGATCCCACAGGTAGGCACAGCGCCGTACCGGCGCATTGCCCGACGCATGCGGGGAACGTGGCGCTAGCGCAGGTCGGCAGGGGCAGCAGGCTCGTGGACGTGGTGGTTGCCACAGCCGTACTCGTGGTGCTGCTTGCCAAGCTGGTGGAGGTCGTAGTCCCTCCTCCGATACTCGTCGAGGTGGTGGTCCCCCCTCCGATGGTTGTCGACGTCGTGCAGCCGGCAATGGGTGCAAGGAGCTGGCTCCCCCCGGGCAGGGCAACGGCGCCGGGACCGGGCAGGTCACCGGCGCTGTCCACCGTGCCGTTACCCGACGCCGGGATGCAGAAAACGCTCACCAGCCGGGCGGCGTGCGTGGCGCCGTCGCCGATGCACACTCCCGCCGGCGAGCCATTCTCCGTGATCGTCCGGGCCGGGCCCTGACCGAATGCACCGGAGTTGCGCTGCCGGCACCTCGGGAAGGTGCCGTTGGTGCACTGGCTGTCCGCCGTGCAGGGATGCGGAGGCGTCTCGAAGGACGGGGTGAACTGCTGGCCGCAGAAGCCGCAGAAGACGAAGGGCTGCGCCGAAAGGTCGGTCGAGGTGGCGCTCGGCGCCCCCGACGACAGCGCGAACGCAATCGGCAGG
>VBLA01000400.1 GCA_005879245.1 Deltaproteobacteria bacterium | reverse complement strand
CGTCGCTCGACTACGCGCTCAACTGCCAGGGATGTCATCGCGCCGACGGGACGAGCACGCCCGGGAGCGTGCCCGCACTCGCCGGGTCGGTCGGCAGGTTCCTTCGTGTCCCGGGTGGACGGGAGTTCCTCGTCCGGGTGCCCGGCGTCGCCCAGGCGGCGCTCGACGACACGGCCCTGGCCGACGTCCTCAACTGGATCCTCGAGCGCTTCGATGGGGACGACCTGCCGCGGGACTTCGTTCCCTACGCGGCGGCGGAGGTGGGGCGACTTCGCCCCCAACCGCTCACCAACGTCCAGCGCGTCAGACGGGAGCTGATCGACACGCTGGAGCGGGCGAAGTAGCGCGCGTGGCGTGTCGCAGGCCCGGGAGGCGGGTTGCGCGTGAAGCTTGATACCCCGCGAGCCACCGTCTATCAGTTATTGCTTGATGTTGCACGCAGGCTCTGCGTGCCGCCGTTCCGGCGGCACGGGTTTCACCTGAGGGCGAGGGCTCGATCACGTGTCCGAGCAGGGATTGTCGAACCTGATGACGAACGGCGGCTCGTACGGGCCGCCAGGGGGGATGAGATGGGTAAGATAGTAATCCGAACCGGCGCGGCCACGCTCGCGCTCGCGATCATCGCGGGCTGCGGCGCGAGCCCGTCCGACATCGAGGAGATCAAGAAGGGCGTCGCCGACATCCGCGGCAAGGTCGACGCGCTCAGCAAGTCGGTCGATCAGATCAAGGCGGCCCCGGCGGCCGCGGGAGCGCGACCCCAGCTCGACCCGAACAAGGTCTATGCGATCAGCGTGGGCAGCTCGCCGGTCCGGGGGCCGAAGGCCGCGAAGGTGACGATCGTCGAGTGGGCCGACTACCAGTGCCCCTTCTGTGCCCAGTCGGCACCCCTCGTGGATCAGGTGCTGAAGGCATATCCGAGCGACGTGAACTACGTCTTCAAGCAGTTCCCGCTCCCGGCGACCATGCACCCGAACGCTCTGCCTGCCGCGAAGGCGGCGCTCGCCGCGGCCAAGCAGGGGAAGTACTGGGAGATGCACGACGCGCTCTTCGAGAACTCGCGTGACCTGGCTGGCGACAAGTTGAAGGAGTATGCCGGCAAGGTGGGCCTGGACGTGACCCGGTGGGAGAAGGACAAGGAGGCCCCGGACGTCCAGCAGCAGATCGACACGGAGATGACCGAGGGGCGCTCCGCCGACGTCCAGGGAACGCCGACGTTCTTCGTCAACGGGAAGCGGCTCATGAACCGTTCCTTCGACGGCTTCAAGCAGATGATCGACGACGCGATCAAGGCGAAGAGCTAGCAGGAGTTCGGTAGCAGGAAGGAGGGGCTAACACATGGCGATCAAGGTTGGCGAGAGTCTTCCGCTGGACGTCAAGCTGAAGGAGATGGGCGAGACCGGCCCGCGGGACGTGAGCGTCGGGGACATCTTCAGGGGGAAACGCGTCGTCCTCTTCGCGGTGCCGGGGGCGTTCACGCCCACCTGCTCGATGAAGCATCTGCCCGGCTTCGTGTCCGGGGCGCAGAACGTGAAGGCCAAGGGCGTCGACGAGGTCGTGTGCCTGTCCGTGAACGACGCGTTCGTGATGGACGCGTGGGGGAAGGCCCAGGGAGCGGGCGGCAAGGTCCGCATGCTGGCCGATGGCAACGGCGAGTTCACGCGGGCGGTCGGTCTCGAGCTGGACGCGGGCGGCTTCGGCATGGGCAAGCGCTCCCAGCGCTACGCCATGGTGGTGAAGGATGGGAAGGTCGAGCAGCTGCACGTCGAGCCCGGGGGTGGGCTCAACGTGTCGAGTTGCGAGGCCGTCCTCGGAAAACTCTGAACGCGGCGACGGCAAGTGCCGTCGCCAGGCTGATCGCGGCCCCCCAGAGCACCGAAGGCGGGCGGTAGCGGAAGATCACCCGGTGGCTGCCGGGCGGGAGTGCGACGCCGCGGAACATCTGGTCGGCGCGCAGGAGCTCCCCCCGGTGGCCGTTCACCTCGACCTGCCAGTCCGGGGTGTAGCTGTCCGTGAGCACCAGGTACGACGGGGCCGAGGTCGTGGCCGCCACCTCCACCCTGAGCGCGTCGCGCGAGAGCAGCGTCGCTTGGCCGGTGAGCGGCTCGGGCGTGGACGCCGGCGCCGTCGTCCGTGGCTCGAGCACGACCTGCCGCACGGGGTCGAACCCGGGTGAGAGAAGCCGCTCGATCGTCGGCTCTCCGACGGGGAGGAAGACCGCTTCGGCCGCCAGGTGCACGCGCGGAAGGGAGTCGCGAACGCGATACACCTGGACCGGCAGCGTGGTCGCGTTGGGAGCGACGCCGACCGGCTCCAGACCGTCGCCCGGCGGCCAGCGGCGCAGCAGGGCGTAGTCCACGCTCGAGACGCGGAGCAGACGCGCCAGCGGATCGCCGAAGACGCCCTGCTCGCACACGAGGCTGTTCACGAGGTGCTGCGGCGAGAGCAACAAGCGTTCGATGTCGGCCGTGAAGGTGCTCTCGATGCCGAGGAGACCGGCCGCTACTCCCAGGCTGAGGCGCTGGATGTAGAACGCGTGCGCGGCGGGGGGCAGGAAATCCACCTGCCGGAGATCCACCTGGAGCGCGACGGGCGGGAGCCCGGGGAGGTTCACCAGGGGCTCGGCGAAGATGCGGAGCGGCGGCCGGGCCGATTCCAGATAGCTCAGCACCGGCGGTGTGGTCGCGAAGTAGCGTCGATCGGCGAGCGGGTCGAGGGAGGTGTGGGCGAAGACGAGCGGCGCGATACCCGCCACCACGGCGACCAGGAGTGCCGGGCCGGCCAGGGGGCGCGGCGTGGCGCCGCTCACCACGGCTGCCAGGAGGAGGGTCGTCCCCACGACGTAGGGCAGGTGGGCAGGGACCGCCGCGAGCAGCCAGCTGTCCGCGGTGCGGGCCATGCGAGCACGAGGATCCAGACGACGAGCCAGAGGACCCCGAGGGCGAGGAGCGCGAGGCTCAGCCAGCGCCGGGCACGTGACGGGCGATCGGCGCCTCCACCCGCGGCCTCCGCCAGATCCTCGACGCCGATGGCCGCGAGCTGCGCAACGCCCAGTGCGGCCGCCACCATGAACTTGCTCGGGAAGCGCACCACGCGGAAGAGCGGCAGCGCGTAGTAGAAGACGTAGGAGAGCGGAGTGTGGCGACCGAGCGCCAGTACGAACGCCGCGACGGTGGCCAGCGTCCAGAAGCGGGTCGCGCCCCGCGCGACGGATGAGGAGGTCGCGCGCGCGAGGATCGCGAGCAGCGCGAACGCGAGCGGCGCGATTCCGAGAGCGACGGAGAGGAGGAAGGGGTCGCGCCCT
Source organism: Deltaproteobacteria bacterium (assembly GCA_005879245.1). Taxonomy (GTDB): domain Bacteria; phylum Desulfobacterota; class Binatia; order DP-6; family DP-6; genus DP-23. The sequence goes on along the minus strand of VBLA01000400.1, from coordinate 3,818 downwards.
TCGAGGCCGCCCCACGGCTGCGGCGGCGGCGTCACCGGATTGCCCCAGAGGCCGGGGATGAGGACCTCCAGGAGCCGCAGGGGATGGAGTGACCAGACGAAGGTGCTCTCGTAGGAGAACTGCGCGCGCTCGGTGTGTCGGGCGTGCCACAGCGCCGGTAGCACCTGCACGGCGGAGAATCCCGCTGCCAGGACGAGACTGCCGAGCAGCCGGCCGACGACCACCCGATTCGCCCGCGCCAGAGGACCAGCGCGCCGGTCCCCGTGGAAGGTGAGGCTCCAGCCCAGCGCCAGCAACACGGTGGCGATGCTGGTGAGCGGCTCTCCGGCGAAGATCTGGGCGGCGAAGCACGCCCCGCACAGCGCCGCCGCGCCGACTCCGCCCCGGCGCATCAGACGATCGGTGGCGAGGATGGCGAAAGGCATCCAGGCGGCGGCGGGCAGGAAATTGGCGAAGTTCCCGAGCGACATCACGGGCCCGCTGAAGACGAAGAGGGCCCCGGCGGCGTAGCAGGCGAGCGGACCGAGTCCCGCGCGCCGCGCGAGCTGGAAGGAGCCGGCTGCCAGGGCGAAGAAGTGGAGGACGTAGTGGAGCTTGAAGCCGTAGGTCACCGGCAGGACCCAGGCCAGCCAGGTGGTCGGGTAGAAGAGCAGATAGTTCGGATTGGCGGCCACCGGCTCGCCGAAGTGCTCGAAGGGATTCCACAGCGGGACCGCCCCGGAGCGGACGATGGTGCGGAGCTCCACCGCCCGCGCGAAGTGGATGTAGGAGATGTCGCGATAGAAGAGCACGTCGGCGCTCAGCAGATGGCGCCAGAAGACGGCGGCCACGGTGAGCATCAGCGCGGCGAGGGCGATGCGGTGGCGAGTGCGAACGGTGCCCGCAGATCCCGACATCATGGAGTCACGCGGGTTGAAAACCGGCGGGCGGAAACAGTACTCTCGGCCATGCGCAGCGCGCGAGATTTCTTCCGGCCCCTGGCCATCGGGGCCCCGGCTCCCGTTCGGGAGATTCCGTTCAAGCCCTCCCGCATGATCCATTTCTTCGATCCGTCCAATCCGAAGATGGCAGCGCGGGTTCCGGACCTCGCCCGGCAGTGCGACGTCCTGCTCGGCAACCTCGAGGATGCCATCGCCGCGGACCGGAAGGTGGAGGCACGGAGGGGGCTCATCAGGATCGCCAGGGAGACGGACTTCGGCAAATGCCAGCTATGGACCCGCGTGAACAGCCTGGATTCGCCCTGGGTCCTGGACGACCTCACCGAGGTGGTGACCGCGATCGGGGACCGACTCGAAGTCGTCATGATCCCGAAGGTCGAGGGAGCCTGGGACATCCACTACGTCGACCGCTTGCTGGCGCAGCTGGAGGCCAAGGCGAAGCTGCAGCGGCCGCTCCTGGTGCACGCGATCCTGGAGACGCCCACCGGCGTCGCCAACGTGGAGGAGATCTGCGGCGCCAGCCCGCGCATGCAGGGCCTGTCGCTCGGGCCCGCCGACCTCGCGGCCTCCCGCCGCATGAAGACGACGCGGGTGGGGGGCGGGCACCCCGGCTACCTGGTGCGCGCCGACCCGGATCCGACCGACGAGAACGCGCCGCGCCCGACGGCCCAGCAGGATCTCTGGCATTACACCATGGGCCGAATGGTCGATGCCTGCACCAGTCACGGCATCCTGCCCTACTACGGTCCCTTCGGCGACATCAAAGACACGGTCGCGTGCGAGGACCAGTTCCGCAACGCGTTCCTCATGGGCTGCGTCGGGGCGTGGAGCCTCCACCCCGTGCAGATCGACATCGCCCGGCGGGTCTTCAGCCCGCCGGCCGCCGAGGTGCTGTGGGCCAAGAAGGTCATCGCCGCCATGGGCGACGGCACCGGTGCGGTGATGATCGACGGCAAGATGCAGGACGACGCCACCTTCAAGCAGTGTCGGGTCATGGTCGAGGCGAACCCCGGAAGCTCGAGCGGGCACGCGAAGCGGGCGCGGACACCGTCATCTTTGACCTCGAGGATGCGGTGGCGCCGCCGCGGAAGGCGGAAGCCCGCCGTCACGTCGCGGCCGCACTCCGTGCGGGCGGCTTTGGCGTCACGGAAGCGGCGGTGCGGATCAATGCTCCCGGTACGGCCGAGTGCGACGCCGACCTCGAGGCCGTGGTCGAGAGCGGCGGGCGTACCATCATGGTGCCGAAGGCCGAGCGGGTGGAGGAGATCACCCGCGTCGTCGAGACGCTCCAGCGCCTCGAGCGGGGACGAGCGGGCGAACCGGGCTCGAAGCTGCTCCTCCTGGTCGAGAGCCCGCTCGGCGTCGCGCAGGCCCTGGCGATCGGGCGCTGCGCACCGGGCATCGAGGCCCTCTGCTTCGGACACGCGGACTTCGCGCTCCAGCTCGGCCTCCCGGACGCCGACCCCTCGCGTGGGATCATCTACCACGCGCGCTGTGCGCTGGTCCTCGCCGCGAAGGCCTGCGGCCTGGCACCGATCGACACCGTGCACCTGGCGGTGAAGGACGAGGCCGGGTTCCGCGAGGACGCGGCGCGCGGTCTCCACCTGGGCTTCGAAGGGAAGCTCTGCATCCATCCCCGCCAGGTCGAGATCGCCAACGCGGTCTTTACGCCCGGGCCCGCCCAGATCGAGTACGCCCGACGCGTGATCGCCGCCTGGGAGGATGCCCGGGCGAGCGAGCGGGGCGTCTTCACCCTCGACGGCAAGATGATCGACGCTCCGCTGGTGGCCGTGCAGCGGCGCGTCCTGGAGCGGGCGCGACGGGCGGGGGCGCTGCCCGACACGTCCGAGGCGTGACCGCTCAGACCACGCCGCTCGGTCGGTGCGGGCGCCGCCGCGGTTGCGACGGCGGGTGACGCGGCCGGGGGTAGGTTGCGAGCGGGTGCTGGCAATTGCCCGCGTCGTCCGGGCGCGGCACGTGCGGCAGGCGGGGGACCGAGAAGTCGGGGGCGGCGAGGTTGAGCGCGCCGGTCAGGTCGCCGCAGGTCGCGCGCCGCCAGGCCGACAGGTTCGGGACCTCCGCGCCGAAGCGCGTCTCGAGGAAACGGAGCAACGAGGTGTGATCGAAGACGGCGGACGACACGAAGCCGCCGCGGCTGAAGGGTGAGATGACGAGCGTCGGTACGCGCGGGCCGAGGCCGATCGGTCCGGCGACGCCTCCGGCCAGCGCGGGCAGCGGATCCACCGTAAGGTACTCGCCCGGCGTTCCCGCGGGTGGCGTGGGCGGCGTGACGTGGTCGAAGAAGCCGCCGTTCTCGTCGTAGGTGAGGAAGAGCACCGTGCGTGCCCACACCTCGGGGCGCGCGGTGAGCGCGCTGAGGACGCGGCTGAGCGCGTACGCTCCGCGCTGCGGCGTGCTCTGCACGGGGTGCTCGAGGATGTCGACCGGCGCGATGAGCCACGAGACCTGCGGCAGGTCGCCCGCGGCGGCGTCCGCCTCGAAGCCATCGAAGGTCGGGTCGATCCCGTTGGCCTTGAGCACCGGGTCCGTGTGGTACTGCGTGAAGAAGAGGAGCGTGTTGTCGCCATCGACGAAGGTGCTGCTGGGGTCAGAGTAGACCTTCCACGAGATGCCGCGCGCCTGGAGCTGCTCGGGCATCGTCGTCCAGCTCATCGCCGGCGGCTCCGAGGGGAACGCCGAGAGGAGCGGTCCGCCGGCCCGCCCGTCCGGATCGATCGTCCCGGTCATGGCGTACGAGCGGTTGGGATCGGTCGGCCCCATCACCGAGCAGAAATACTGGTCGCAGATGGTGAAGGCCCGTGCGAGCGCGTAGTGGTACGGGATGTCGCGCTCATCGAAGTAGCCCATCGTCACCAGCGC
>VBLA01000399.1 GCA_005879245.1 Deltaproteobacteria bacterium | reverse complement strand
TTGGATCCGCTGCACCGTGGGCGGCGTGACGCACGACACGAGCTGGCAGGGGAAGTTCGCTGCGCCCTGAGGCCTGAGCGTCCCACCTCGGGAGGAGTCCGTAGTCCGTGGCCACGTCACGCTGCTAGCGGGCGAGGAGGAGGTAGAGCGTGCCGTGCTCGCGGAGGGCACCGGCGCGCTCCCCGGCGGCGGGCCCGGAGCCGAGGAAGAGGTCGGCGTGAGCCCCCTGCACTGCCGCGCCGGCGTCCTGGCTCACGACGAACCGATGCACCGACGGCGTGGCCAGATACGCGACGGTGCCGGGCGGCACGAGACGGGGATCGGTGGCGACCGATCGCCCGGGCGTGAGCTCGACGCCGAGGCTTCCGACCGCGCCGCCCTCGGCGAGGCGGAAGAACGTATAGCGCTCGTTGGTGGCGAGGAGCGCCTGCTCCTCGTCGGGGGGCATCGCCTGCAGCACGCGGCGGATGTCCGGGAGGGTTGCTCGGCCTGACGGCAGCAAGCCGCGCGCGACGAGCGTCTGCCCGAGGCTCCGGTAGGGCCGTCCGTTCGTTCCGGCGTATCGCATCCCCAGGCGGGTGCCATCGGGGAGAAGGAGAAGGCCGGAGCCCTGGACGTGCAGCAGGAACACGTCGATCGGATCGGCGGCCCAGCCGAGCTCCAGGCCCCGGCCGGCCAGCGCCCCGGCCTCGATCTCGGCGCGGGTCGGAAACGGCCGGAGGTGACCGTCTACGAGTCGGCCGACGACCGGCCGGCACGGGCACCCCGGGTCGAGCCGAGCGGGATCGACGCTCACCAGATCGGGGGGGCGCGCGTAGAGGGGAAACCGGTAGGTCTCGTCGGGGCTCAGGCGACCGTCGAGCTCCGGCTCGTAGTAGCCGGTCAGGAGGAGCGAGCGGCGGACGCGCATGACGCGAAAGGCGCGCGCCACGGCGCTCCGGCGGGCTTCGGGGTCGGTCACGGTGTCGAGGATCTCGAGCAGCCGGCGGGCGGCGGCGGCGTCGGCGGCCCGCGTGTACGTCGGCACGGTGCGCTCGATCGCGTTCCGCAACGACCCGGGGTCGAGGTCCTCCTGCAGAGGCGGGAGCTGTCCCGCGCGGACGCTGACGAGAGGACCGCGCGGCGCGATCCGCAGTGCCGCGCACGCGGCGAGCAGCGCGCAGCCGAACATCAGCGCCGCGCGCGCCGCGGTCACGCCTCGTAGACCGCTTGTGCCGCGGCGACCGCCGCGCCGGGCGCCGGAAGGCGCCTCTCCGCGCGGAGCGCCTCCTCCAGGGCCGCCAGCACGGCGAGCACGTGCACCCGTTGGCTCGACTCGCCCATGAGACCGATGCGCCACACCCGCCCCTTCATCGGCCCGAGCCCGCCGCCGATCTCGATGCCACGTCCGGCCAGCAGCTGTCCGCGCACGCGTGCCTCGTCCACTCCTTCGGGCACCGTAACTGCGTTCAACATCGGCAGGCGATGCCCCTCTTCGGCCGCGAGCTCGAGCCCGAGGGCAGCCAGACCGGCGGCGAGCGCGGCGTGGTTCAGCCGATGACGGGCGAAGCGCGCCGGGAGCCCTTCCTCGGCGACCAGGCGGAGGGCCTCCCGGAGCGCGTAGTTCATGGAGATGGGTGCGGTGTGGTGATAGACGCGCTCCTCACCCCAGTACCGCTCGAGGAGCGTGAGGTCGAGGTACCAGCTCTGCACGCGGGTCTTGCGGCCGTGAAGGGCGTCGAGCGCACGCGGGCCGAAGGTGACGGGCGCCAGTCCGGGCGGGCAGGAGAGGCACTTCTGAGTTCCGCTGTACGCGGCGTCGATGCCCCAGGCGTCGATCTCGACCGGAACCCCGCCGAGCGACGTGACGCAATCCGTGAGGAAGAGCGCGCCGTGGTCATGCGCGAGCCGGACGGCATCCTCGAGCGGCTGCCAGACCCCCGTCGAGGTCTCGGCGTGCACGAGCGCGAGGAGCTTCGGACGCCGGCAGCCGCGCAGCGCCGCCTCGATCTGCTCGGCGCGCACGACGCGTCCCCAGGGCGCCTCCACCCGCACCGCCGTCGCGCCCGCTCGCTCGACCACCTCCGCCAGACGGGTGCCGAAGACGCCGTTCACGCCCATCACGACCTCGTCGCCCGGCTCGACCAGGTTGACGATCGCCGCCTCCATCCCGGCGCTCCCGGTGCCCGAGATCGGCAGCGTGAGAGGGTTCTCGGTCGCGAACACGAAGCGGAGGAGACGCTTCACGTCCTCCATCATCGCGACGAAGGCGGGGTCGAGGTGGCCGAGGAGCGGCGCCGCCATCGCCCGCAGCACGCGGGGGTGGACCTGCGACGGGCCCGGACCGAGGAGGAGACGGGCGGGAGGCGTGAACTCGCCGGGAATCACCCTCACGGGCGCGCACTGTACACGACGGCCGCCCCCCTCGTCACGGGAGGGATGGCCTGGGTCGGGCTGAAGACGGTCGGGTTGCCGACGATCAGTAGGCCGCCGGCGCGGCCGACTTGCCATGCGACTTCGCACTCGGCTTGGCCGCCCCGCTCTTCGCCTCGATCGAGGTCGCGGTCATCCGGTACATGACCGTGACCTTGTCGCCCTTCTTCACCTCACCGCTCGTCTTCGTGTCGGCACTCTTGCTGATCTCCCACTTGTCCTTGCCTTTCTGGACGGTGATGGTGTCACCGGTCATGTCGACCACGGGTCCGGTCACCTGGTAGGTCCTGGCGTCGGCGGCGAAGGTCGCCGTCGACAAGCTCATGGCCGCCACGGCGAGGAGCAGGCTGCGCGTTGTCATCGTCGGTCTCCTTTTCTGACCCGCCTCTAGAAAGGTGGCGGGACGCTAGCTCGCCGGCCAGCGAGGAGTCAACCTGCTCCCCGGAGCGAGCCGGTGCCTTCTCAGGACGGGCGGTGAGAGTTACAGTCCGCTCCCGAAGACTCGACTCTTGGCGAGGGAGGTCGTCGTGCGGGGCCTCATGGGCGCGCTCCTCGGGCCGCCCCGCCGGCGCCGTCCTGAGCCGTCGCTCGGCATCCGCTTGCGCCCCGTCGGTGTTCCCTTGTAGACCACCGCGGGG
>VBLA01000398.1 GCA_005879245.1 Deltaproteobacteria bacterium | reverse complement strand
GATCTCGACCCCGGACTCGGCCGCGAGGCTCGCCACGCAGCCGAGCGTATCGGCCACGTCGCGCCAATGGACGATCACGGCGACGACGTGCTCCTTCATCCGCGCACCTCGTCGTACACCTCGCGGGTCCGCCGCGCCGCCTCGTCCCAGGTGAACGTCGCGGCGCGTGCCCGCGCCCGCGCCCCGAGCGCCGCCCGCCGCTCCGGTTCGGCCACCAGACGCGCGAGCGCCTCGGCGAGGAGAGCAGGGTCCGAGCGTGCTACCAGGCAACCCGCGTCGCCTACGACTTCCGGGACCGCGCTCGACGCCACCGCGATCACCGCCGAGCCACCGGCCATCGCCTCCGACAGCGCGAGGCCGAACCCCTCGTACTCGGAGGCGCTGACGGTGATCGGCGCGGCGGCGTAGAGGGCGTGTAGCTCGTCGTCGGGTAGCGCGCCGAGCCAGCGGACGTGCGGGGGAAGGGTCTGGAGCCAGGGAGGTGCATAGCCCGGACGGAGGCGACCCGCGAGCACGAGCTCCCAGCCCGCCCGGGCGATCCCCGAGCGCACGAACGCCTCGATCACCCGCTCGGCGCGCTTGCGCGGTTGCACCGTTCCGACGCACGCGATCAGCCGCTCGCCGAGCGCGTGGCGCGCCCGGAACGCGGCGCTCGCCGCGGCGGACGGCGGAGCGAGCCAGTGCGCCGCGACGCCGTGAGGGATGCTGCGCGTCCGCCCGGCGGCGACGCGGAAGCGGGCGAGCACGTCGTCGCGGGCGTGCGCCGAGGGTGTGATGACTCGTGTCGCCATCGCCACGCTCCGCGGGAGAAGCAGGCGGAGGTGCCACCGCTGGCCCCAGCTGAAGCTTCCGGGCTGGGCGTAGACGGCGAGGTCGTGCACCGTGACCGCGGCCGGCACGGAAAGCCGCCAGGGCAGCACGTTCTTCGTCCCGTGATAGAGGTCGACGCGCGCCGCCGCCACCAGCCCGGGCAGCCGCCAGTGATCCCAGCTGATCTGATGGTAAGGCGTGGGCAGCGGAACCTCGACCGTCTCGATGCCGAGGTGGCGGAACGCGCCGGGCTGGTCGGTGAACACGACGTAATCGTGCCCACCCGCCCGGACGAGCGCGGCGACGAGCTCGCGGGCGTACGTCGCCGGGCCACCCACGATGCCGACCAGCGCTCCGATCCCGACGCGCACCCTCACCTCGTCGCGCGCGGGGCTCCGACCGGCGTCGCCCGTCGACCCGTGGCCGCGCGCAGCCCCGCCACCGCCCCCTGTCCGAGCGCGCGGACGATCTCCCGCTCACCGCGGAGCGCGTGGAGCGCGGCGCTCGCCGCGACCATCGCCCCGTAGGTCAGCGTGAAGCCGGGCCAGCTGGCGGGACCGCCGTGGCGCCGCAGCACAATCCAGGGATTGCGCGCCTTCAGGAACGCGGCCCAGGCGGTGAGGCCGCCCGCGAAGCCGCGCAGCCCCTCGTGGTAGACGATTGCGGAGGGCACGACGATTGCCCCGAACCCGCGCGCGCGGGCACCGAGACAGAAGTCGACGTCCTCGTAGTAGACCTGGATCTCCTCCGCGAATCCCCCGACCGCTTCGAAGCAGGCGCGCGTGACGAGCATCGCGCAGCCCATGACACCTCGCGCCCGATACGGCGCGAGTGTCCGGCGGCGGTAGCGGAGCCACGTGCGAGGCAGGCCGAAGACGGGAAGCACGGGACGCTCGCCCGCCGAGATCACGTGCGTCGGATTCCCCAGGTCGAGAATCCGCGGGCCGGCGATGCCGGCTCCCGCTTCCTCGTCGAGCGCACGCTCGAGGAAGCCGAGCGCCGCGGGCCGGACACCGGGCCGGCTCCCGAACGTCGCTTCGAGGCGAGCGCGCTCCGCGGATCCGGAAGCGTTGTCCACCACCACGACCACCGATGGCGGGTGCTCCTGCGCCAGCAGCGACACGACGCACCGGTCGGTCGTCGCGCCGCCTTCCCAGGTGACGACGATGGCGGCGGTCGGCACGCCAGCCGTCAGGTGACGCGCGCCCGAGCCGCCTCCACCGAGGGCGGCGCCGGTGGCGCGATGCCAAGCCGCTCTGCGAGCAGCGCCCCCAGGTGCTCGGCCTGTTGCTCGGGCGCGAAGCGCTCCAGGAGATGGACACGCGCAGCGTGCCCCATCCTTTCCGCGAGGCGAGCATCATCGAGCAGGGTGGAAATCGCGGTGGCGAGCGCTGCCGGATCCGCGGGCGGGCAGACGAGGCAGTGGTCCCCGGGGCGCAGCACCTCCCGCAGGCCGGGTCCATCGCGGGTCACGAGCGGCCGTCCACACGCGGCCGCCTGGTAGACCTTGTTCGGCACCACCATCGCCGCCTTCCTTCCTGCGCCGAAGACACCGAGCACCACCGACGCGCTCGCGAGCTCGGCCGACAGTGCGGCGAGCGGCACCTCGTCGCGGAAGGTGACCGACGCGCCCCGCACGCGTGCCAGGGCCTCGATGCGCGGCCGCTCGGGGCCGCACCCGATCAGGACGACGTCGGCGCGGGCGCCCAGCCGGGCGGCGGCCTCGACGATCGTGTCGACACCGTGGAGGGGCAGGTAACGGCCGTAGAAGAGGACGCGGCGGGCGACCGGGACCACCGGAGGACGGGGGAGAAACTCCGGCTCGACACCGAGGTACCAGACCGCCACCTGCGACGCGCCGAGCTCCCCCAGGTAGTCGGCGTGCGCCGCGGTGTCGGCGAGAATCAGGTCTGCCGCCCTCAGTGCGGCGCGGTCGAGCGCGGCGAGCGCTCGACCGACCGCCCCGCGCGGACGGAAGAGCTTGCGGTCCTCCACCAGCGTCTCGGTGAGGCTCACGAGGGGCGCGAAGACGAGCCCGGCCCGAGGCCGGCAGAGGCGGCGGGCGAGGAGCACGTCGAGCTGGCCACCGAAGCCCACGACGACGAGCGGCGGGGGCTCCTTGGACAGTCCGCGCCAGCGCTGCGCGAGCTGCCGCGCGGCGCGGACGTAGCGCGCCGCCAGCCGGGCGAGCGACAGCGCGCCGAAGTAGCGCCCGCCCTTGTCCGCCGTCTCCTCCCAGAGGGGCTCGTGGCACTCGGTCACCGCAAACCCGCCGCCGGCGAGGGCGAGGCGAAGGAGGCGATTGGCGCTGTGCGCGCGGACGTACGTGCCGAAGAGGCACGCCGTCATCGCGGCCGGCGCCCCTCCGCGCGCTGCGGCTCCCGCGCCGGCCCGTCGTCGGCCAACCGGACGACTTCCGGCCCATCACCCCCGCGCAGCTCGATCTCGCGCACCCGGCAGAGCGCATCCTCGAGCAGGGAGCGATTGTTGCCGATCAGATCCGCCACCAACCCGATCAGCATGGTCTGAAAGCCGATGATCAGCAGGACCGCGGCGAGGATCAGGCTCTGGATGTGGCCAGCCCCCTGGCCCGCGAGATAGCTGACCAGGAAACGGAGACCGATCCCGAGCCCGCCCACCACGCACCCCAAGCCGAGGCCCCAGAACACCTTGAGCGGCTCGTAGAGGGCATACATGCGCACGAGCGTCGCGATCGAGTGCTTCAGATACGTCGAGGTGCGACCGAACAAGCGCGACGGGCGCGTGTCCGGGTTGGTCGCGATCGGCACGTGTGCGATCGGGATGTGCTTCTTCCCCGCCTGGATGATCGTCTCGAGGGTGTAGGTGAACTTGGTGAAGACGTTGAGGCGCAGCGCCGCGCGCCGCGAGAAGGCGCGGAACCCGCTGGCCGCATCGGGGACGGTCGTACCGGAGAGCTGACGGACCGCCCAGCTGCCGACGCCTTGGAGCAAGCGCTTCGTCGGTCCGAAATGCAGCAGGCGATGCGGACTGCGGTCGCCGATCACCATCTCGGCCTGGCCCGCGAGAATCGGCTGCACGAGGAGCCCGATGTCGGCCGCCCGGTACTGGTTGTCCGCGTCGGTGTTGACGATGATATCGGCGCCGAGCTTGAGTGCCGCGTCGAGACCGACCGAAAAGGCGCGCGCGAGGCCGAGATTCACGGGGAACCGGAGGAGGTACGTGGCACCCGCCCGGCGCGCGACACCGGCCGTCCCGTCGGTCGAGCCGTCGTCGATGACGAGCGTCTCGACGCTCGCGAAGCCCGGCAGGGTGTGCGGGAGGGCCGCCAGCGTGGCGGCGAGGTGATCCTCCTCGTTGAAGCACGGAATCTGAATGATGAGCTTCACGGGCCAGTTCAGCGTGTCACGCCCTCTCGGGCCGAGTCAAACTGCGCGACCAGCACGTCGAACCGCATGCTGGACCCGGGCGGAGAGATGTTGCGGATCGTCACCCTGATCGCGCTCCCGTCGTAGGGCGCCATGCCCGGCGTACCGATCCCGCAGACCGGCGCGCGGCCCAGCGCCAGCGCGGCGACGACGAAGGCCCCACCTCCGGCCAGGAGTCCCAGCGCCCGGAGCGGACGATCCCTCGCCGCGCGGAGCACCGCTGCCGCGACGAGGAGCGCGCCCGCGAAGGCCAGGCCCGCCCGCGCCCGGCGCCGCCACGCACGTGGTCCGTGCCACGACGTCGGTCTCGGCGGTACGAAAGCCCGTGACGCGCTCGTCGACGTGCCACACGAGGAGGCCTTCACCCGGCAGGCTCGCGTCGGCCCCGAGCCGCTCACGATTCTCGAGGAGATAGTACTCCTCGGGGTGACCGGGGACCGCCGGGACGCGTAGCACACGAGGCACCGTCTCGATCGCCGGAAGCGTGACCCCGACCGTCGTCCGCTCGATCGTCTCGACCTCCACCCAGCCGAGCTGCAGCTTCGACCACGCCGAGAGGTGCGGAGGATGCTCGCCGTGCCCGAGCCACGTGCCCTGGCCCATCAGGTCCCACACGCCGACGCCTTCCTGCGGGTGATCGCCGGGCGCATAGAGCTCGGGCAGGCCGAGGAGATGTCCGAACTCGTGACAGAGGACGCCGAAGGAGGTGAGTGGGGGGACCTCGTCCTCGGCGATGACACACGCGTCCTCGAACACGGCCGCCTCCGGCACGGGGCGGAGGGACGGCAGCGGGGTGTAGTTGGACCACGGGTCGTCCGGCTCACCGCGCATGGTGTGCGACTCCCGACCCGTGCCGGCGAAGAAGACCACCAGCCCGTTGGCCTCGCGCAGCGCCGCCCGGTCGGCCGGGTCCACCGCCGCGTGGGCGAACGCCAGCAGCGCGTCCTCGGCCAGTGCGTCCGGATGCTGCACGTAGCGAGCGCGCGGCATGGGCAAGGTGACGACGGGTCCACCGATCGTCGGCACGATGCGCAGCCGCCCGACCGACACGTCCCCGTAGTACGCGACGAGGCGGTCGACGAGCGCGTCGGGGCCGCCGGCGAAGTGGCGGCGTGGCTCTGCGAGCGAGCGATCTGGAAAGCCGGCCAGCACCACCAGCAGGCGGAGCTCCCCTCGCGTCGGGACGGCGCGGGCTTCCACCATCTCCGCCCCGCCGAGGAGACACGCGAGGCCGAGGGCGCCGAGACCGATCCGCCACCTTTGCCCCGCGTCGCGCGCGGGTTTGACAGTCTCCCGGACCTCTGTGAGAATTCGCCGCCCGCTCAAGGAACACGACCACGGAGGGCCCTGCATGACGCGTTTGCTCGTGGGTTCAGCCGCACTTGCCGCTGTCTTTCTCGCCATTTCGGGATGCGGCGGCGGACCCGAGACACCACCCCCGACGACCACGCATTCCGCGGCTCCTGCCACCACGACGCCGGGCGCCGCCGCGCCCACCACGACGGTCGCTGGCGAGGCCGAGGAGGAGACGGCCCCGCTGCTGGCCTGGGCCGATGCCAACCCCGAGGAGGGGAAGGCGCCTCTCGCGGTGGAGTTCAAGGCGGACACCGAAGGCGGCAAGCCTCCGCTCAAGTACACCTGGAAGTTCGGCGACGGTTCGCCCGACTCGAGCGAGGCGAACCCGAAACACACCTACGACAAGCCAGGGAAGTACCGCGCGGATCTGAGCGTCTCCGATGGCGGGGGCGACTCGGACTCCGACTACATCGAGGTCGAGGTACAGTAGATTCCGGGGGCCCGTCCGGTGCTCGGCCGCTTCGCGGCCTCCGCTCCTCCGATGCCCCCGGACCCCGTCGCCGCTCGCTGTCGCTCGCGGCTCCCTGGTGATTGCTCGCGCCCTCGCGGGCGCTCGGGGCGTGCGGTGCGCGGCGAAGCCGCGCACCGCAGACGTCACGCCGCTGGTGTCGATCATGTGCGGAGGGTGCCGATGACGTCGGCGACCCGGCTGATGCCGTGCCGGTGGCACCAGCGCGCGATTTCGTCGGCGATGCGCACGGGCGCTGCGGGGTCGTAGAAGGTTGCCGTCCCGACTTGGACTGCGCTCGCTCCGCAGCAGAGGAACTCTAGGGCGTCCTCGCCCGTGCGGATGCCGCCGACGCCGATCACGGGCACGTCGACGGCGTGGACGAGCTCGTACACCATCCGGAGCGCGACCGGTTTGATGGCGGGCCCCGAGAGACCGCCTGCCCCGCTCGCGAGACGAGGTCGGCGGGTCTCCAGGTCGATCGCCATGCCGCGGAGCGTGTTGATCGCCGTCAGGGCATCGGCGCCCTCCGCCGCGGCGGCCTGTCCCACGACGACGATGTCGCCGACGTTGGGGGAGAGCTTCACCCAGAGGGGCAGGTGCACGCGCGCCCGTACGGCGCGGACGATCGCGGCGAGCGCCGGCGGGTCGGTGGCGAGGATGCGGCCCCATTCCGGTCGGTTGGGGCTCGAGGCGTTCAGCTCTAGCGCCACCAGGCCCGGAGCCCCGTCCAGGCGCGCGGCACAGGCGGCGAACTCTTCCGCGCTGTCACCCCAGAAGTTGGCGACCACCCGGGCGCCCGCCGCAGCCAGCGCCGGCAGCCGCTCGCGGAGAAACGTCTCGACCCCGATGTTCTGGAGGCCGATCGCGTTCAGCATCCCGGCCGGGGTTTCGATCAGGCGTGGCGGCGGCTTGCCCCGGGCGGGCGCCAGCGAGAGGCCCTTCACGCTGATCGCCCCGATCGCCCCCAGGTCGACCAGGCCCGCGAACTCCGTGCCGTAGCCGAACGTTCCAGAGGCCGCGATGACGGGGTTGGGGAGGCGGACGGCACCGATCGCGACGCTCGTGTCGGGCGGCGCGGCCGGGCTCACCGCCCGCCCAGCCGGAGCTCCATGACGATCGCGTCTTGACCGGGACCGTAGTAGCCGCGGCGGACCCCGAGGTCGCGGAAGCCGAGGGTGCGGTAGAGGCGCCGCGCGACCACGTTCCCCGCACGCACCTCGAGGAACACCACCCGTGCGCCCGAGGCCGCCGCCTCGGCCGTCACCGCCGCGACCAGCTGGCGGCCGTGGCCGAGGCCGCGCCGGTCGGGATGCACCGCGACGTTCAGGAGGTGCACCTCGTCGGCCACGCGCCAGCGGCAGGCGTAGCCCACCACCGAGCCCGCGTCTGTGTCGACCGCGACGGTCAGGCGCGCGAACGGCGTGGCGAGCTCCTTCTCGAAGAACGCGCGGGACCACGGTTGCCCGAACGACTGGCGCTCGATCTCGAGCACCGCGGGCAGATCCTCCTGCCACATGGGGCGGAGGATGATCGTCGGGAGCGGCTCG
>VBLA01000397.1 GCA_005879245.1 Deltaproteobacteria bacterium | reverse complement strand
CCTGACAGGAGTCAGTCTGGGTGCAGGCGTTGCCGTCGGTGCAGGTGCTGCCGTCGGCCTTGTTAGGGTTGGAGCAGGTGCCGGTGGCCGTATCGCAGGTCCCTGCGTCGTGGCACTGGTCGAGGGCGGTGCAGGCGACAGGGTTGGTGCCCGTGCAGACGCCGGCCTGGCAGGAGTCGCTCTGGGTGCAGGCGTTGCCGTCGTTGCAGCTCGTGCCGTCCGTCTTGGGCGCGTAGGAGCAGGTGCCGGTGGCCGGATCGCAGACGCCCGCCTCGTGGCACTGATCCGGGGGAGCGCAGACGACGGGGTTCGAGCCGTTACAGCTGCCGCTCTGGCAGCTGTCGGTCTGGGTGCAGGCGTTGCCGTCGCTGCAGGACGTGCCGTCCGGGGCGGCCGGGTTCGAGCAGACGCCGGTCTGCGCGTTGCAGAGCCCGATCACGTGACACTGATCCTGGGCGGTGCAGACGATCGGGTTCGAGCCGACGCAGGTGCCGCCGAGGCAGGCGCCGCTCTGGGTGCAGAGGTTGCCGTCCTCGCAGGCCGTGAGATCGGCGAGCGTCGTGTGCGTGCAGCCGGTCGCGGGATCGCAGCCCTCGGCGGTGCAGGGGTTGTTGTCGTTGCAGTTGGGTGGCGGCCCCCCGACGCAGCTCCCGCCCGCGCAGGTGTCGGCCGTGGTGCAGGCGTTGCCGTCGTCGCACGACGCCGTGTTGT
The DNA here is from genome assembly GCA_005879245.1 of Deltaproteobacteria bacterium. Classification (GTDB taxonomy): domain Bacteria; phylum Desulfobacterota; class Binatia; order DP-6; family DP-6; genus DP-23. The sequence goes on along the minus strand of VBLA01000397.1, from coordinate 1,739 downwards.
TCGAGTGCGCACAGCCGGTTGCCGGGTCGCACGTGTCGGTGGTGCAGACGTTGCTGTCGTCGCAGTTGGGCGGCGGTCCACCGGCGCAGTGGCCTGCGTTGTCGCAGGTGTCCGCCGTCGTGCAGGCGTTGTTGTCGGTACAGGCGGCCGTGGTGAAGCTCATTACCGGACAGTGCCCCTGCCCATCGCACTTGTCGTTGGCGGTGCAGGGGTCGCCGTCGTCGCAGGCCGTGCTGGGGGAGGCGAAGGTGCAGTTGGCGTTGCAGCAGCTGCCCGGCTGGCCGTTGGCCGCGCCGAGGTCGCACTGCTCGTTCAGGTCGAGGAAGCCGTTGCCGCAGATCTCGGCGCGTCGGCCGACCAGGGTGAACTGATCCGTCTGTACGCCGCCGTCGGGCAGACCGGGGCCCTCGACCTTGAAGATGTTCGTGCCGCAGGCGCTCCCGGTCACGGTCTGGTTCGCGGCCGGGCTCCCGATCGTGCCCGGGGGTGGGGGCACCGGTCCCGCCAGGAAGGTGAGGAAGGGGCCGTGGTCGCCATTGAGGGCCAAATTGAACGCTCCCGGCGCTCCGAGACCGATGTCCCGCGTGAAATTGATCAGGCGGGGCGGGGTGCCATTGGCCGTGATCGTCTCCACGCCATAGGGATGCGTGACGGTGTAGGTCGCGCCCGGCACCACGCCGGTGCCGCGCACGCGGACCCGCGTGACGACGATCTGCTCGCCATCGACGGGCGTTCCGCTGACGAACGTGCCAAACAGGCCGAGGTCCAAGAGGAACGTCGTGCCGTTCGGTCCGTTCATGTTGGCGACCGCTCGCTGGTAGAAGAACTCGCTCGGGAAGTTGTCCGGGAAGCGGACCGGCTTGTTCGGATTGGGAACGCCCAGCGCCGGGTCACAGACGAAATCCAGGCACTCCGAGAGCCCCAGGTTGCTCGAATCGAGATAGTACTGCGGGAACCCATCGGCCGGATCGATGGGCCCGAAGCCCACCAGCGGGACCGTGCACCGCTGTGCCTGTGCGCCCGAAGCGAGGCACAGGGACAGCGCCAGGAAGGCCAGGGCCGTTCTCAACATCGATCTCATGTCCATTCTCCGTTCCGGTGTGGCGTTTCTTCGCGTTCGGATACTGTAACTAGAGGGCTCTTCTCAGCTGCTGGACGCGGTTCCGTGCGTCGCGGAGCGAGCCGAGGAGCGCCTGGGCGCAGTCACGGGGCTTCCGCTTCTGCGCGAGCCTCCGCGCTTTCTTCATCGCGACCTTGAGGTCGCGCGAGGCGCGCGCGAGCCTGACCTTCTTCAAGTTGCCATCTGCCGCCGCAGCGAGGCTGATACGCCTGGCGGCGCGCGTGATGCGGTTCTGGATGTGTCGGGGCATGCGCTGGCAGACCGCCGGCTGGAGGCTGCTACCTTCGAAGATGCAGGTGGCGGCCGCGAAGCCGGTGACCGGCTGGAACACGCAGCCGCTTGCCGGATCGCAGGAGTCCGCGGTGCACGGATCGCTGTCGTCGCAGGCGATCTCCGGATTCGTGCAGGTCCCGGTCGCCGCATCGCACGTCCCGGGGAGGTGGCAGATGTCCTGCGGCGCGCAGACGACCGGGGTCGCGGTGCAGCTTCCCGCCTCGCACGTGTCGGTCGTGCAGGGATCGCTGTCGGCCTGGCACGCGGTCCCGTCCACCCTGGGGGCCGCCTCGCAGCGGCCGTCGGCCTCGTTGCAGACGCCGTCGTTGCACTGATCGGTGAGGAA
>VBLA01000396.1 GCA_005879245.1 Deltaproteobacteria bacterium | reverse complement strand
CCACGTGATCAGGATGGCCGAATCCGCAAGGAGAAGCGGAGGTCCCCTCATGGCGGATAACCCGACCCGTCTTTCGCTCCCCGACGTGCGCGCCGCGATCAAGCGCGTTCAGACCGAGGGCGAGCGCCTAGTCGGCCGGCTCCGGCACGACACCGAGGCGCTCGTCGCCCGTAGCCGTCGGCAGGGCGTCTCAGAGCTGCTGAGGACTACCCGCCGTGTGCAGGCAGACATCCGTGATCGCGCCGAGCGAGTGCTTCACGACCTCGACACGAGGCGCGCACAGATCTCGGCCACACTCGAGAAGCAGGTTGGCGGCCTCGTCGAAACGTTCAGCAGGCGCTTGAACCTCCCCTCGCGGGCGGAGGTCCAGGATCTAGGGAAGCGGCTCGCCGGGCTCGAGAAGCGGGTCGACAGACTCGCCATGGCTCGGAACGTGCCCACGCGGGATGAGGTGGCCGATCTGCGTAGGCGGATCGCTGAGCTCGCAGATCGCCTTGTCGCTGAACGAGACGAGTCAGGGTAGCTTGGGTTGCTCGCGCCGTCCCCAGGAGAGCCCAAGCACGTACAACAGGCCCAACGATGGGAGGATGACGATTGCCACGAGGATGATGTGCGCTGCGAGGGTGAACGCCATCTGCGCCCGGGCCCACGGTGCGGGGTTCACCGCAAACAGCATCCGCAACGCGTTCGACATGCACGGCCCCCCGAGCTGCTGATGCTAGACCGGAACTCCGATCTCGAACGCGATTCCGTCTAGGTCCGCTCGCCCTCGACGACCGAGACCGCCGACGCCGTCGGTACGACCGGGCCGTCGATCTCCCACCGGACGTCGCCGCGGAGGCAACTTCCCCGGAGCATGTACGGGCGCGTACGCCGCGAGCGGACGCGGTCAAGGACTGCTCGTCAGCGTGGTCCCGGATGGGCTATAGAGCTGGCATGATCTCCGTCGACCGGCCGGAAACCTCCTTCACGCGCATGGTGGATGCCACGCCCGAGGACTACGCCGTCATCTCCCGGCACTCGGTCGACTTCATGCAGGGTCTGCCGGACCGGATCCTCGGCCACCTGGAACTCCTCGCCCACGACACGGGGGGGTACGCGGTCGACCGTCTGACGCACTGCCTGCAGACCGCGACGCGTGCGCACCGCGACGGGCGCGACGAGGAGTACGTGGCGTGCGCGCTGGTGCACGACATCGGCGATACGCTCGCCAGCCTGAACCACTCCGAGCTGGCCGCGGTGATCGTGGAGCCCTTCGTATCCGAGGAGAACCACTGGATCGTGAAGCACCATGGGATCTTCCAGGGCTACTACTTCTTCCACCACCTCGGGCTCGACCGGAACATGCGCGACCGCTACCGCGACCACCCCTACTGGCAGGCGTGCGCGCACTTCTGCGGCGCGTACGACCAGAACAGCTTCGACCCGCACTACGACACGTTGCCCCTCGAATTCTTCGAGCCCCTGGTGCGGCGTCTCTTCGCCACCCCCAAGCGCTCGATCTACCTGGCGAGCGCGGGGTAGCGCGGCGCGCGCGTCTCAGGACGGCTTCGGCGCCATGACGACAAGGAGGACGAGCCGTCCGGGTCCCGGGTTACGGACCGCGTGCTCGTCGCCCGCGGGTGCGCAGACGAGCTCGCCCGGGCGCACCTCGCGTTCCTCGCCGCCCACGCGGATGCGGCCCCGCCCCTCCACGACGTAGTAGAGCTTGTCGCCGACGGCGTGGCGGTGGCCCGTCTGCTCCTGTCCCGGCTCGAAGCAATACGCGTCGCAGAAGAGGTTCGGCGTGTCGACGAGGCCGACCTTCTTCATCTTCTCGGGGGCGAAGGCCACCCGCGAGGGGACGTGGTGGAACCGTTCCATCGAGCCTCCTATCGGATCTTCAGGCGCGCGAGCTCCCCGGTCAGGCACTCGACGGCGCGTGCCACCCGGGCCTCGACCTCGGTCGCGTCGGCTCCGCGCGCCGTGAGACGCACGCGGAGGTCGCAGGCGGGACTGAAGGTCGTCGCCAGCGACTTGAGATGGACACCCGGTACGATCGCCGCCACCCGCTCGAGCGCGGTGGCGATGACGGACTCGTCGCCCAGCCCCGAGGCGATCTCGCGCTCCGCGACGTGGCCCGGCGTGCCGAGCCGCGCCCGGACGTGCGGCGTCGCGGCCTCGAACACGGCCCGCATCTCGGCGGGGACGCCCGGGAGGGCGATCACGGTGACGTCGCCTTCGTTCAGGAGCACGCCGGGCGCGGTGCCGATCGGGTTGTCGAGCGGCTGCGCGCCGGCCGGGAGCGCCGCCATCTTCCGCCGCGACGGGGTGAGCGCGCCGTCGGACACGGCGCCCGCTGCGGCGAACTCGCCGTAGCGGCGCGCGACGAAGGCGAGCGCGGCGGGATGCTCCTCGAGCCGGCGGCCGAAGGCCCCGCCGACGCCGGCGAGCGTGCAGTCGTCGGCCGTCGGTCCGAGCCCGCCGGTCGTGACGACGAGCACCGCGTCGCGCCCGCGCGCCTCGCGGAGCGCGTCCGCGATCGCGGCGACGTCGTCGTCGACCACGGCGATGCGGGCCACCCGGGCGCCCAGCCGGACGAGGCTTGCCGCGAGCCAGGCGGAGTTGGTATCGACCGTATGGCCGGTCAGGAGCTCGCGGCCGACGGCGACGATCTCGACGAGGGTGGCGGAGTCGGGCGACATGCGGCGGCGCGGAGCGCCCTTGGCCCGCGACCGCAGGTCGGGCGCGACGGCGCTCGCCCGGCTCGCGGCGCGGCTGCTGCGCGCTCGAGCGCGAGATCATGGCAAGAGCCTCGCGCGATGGCAACGGGAGCTCCGTCAGGCGGGGCACGCACTCGTGGCCGCGCAGCCCGCGATGGGCTCACTCCTGACCGTCGTGGAGGTTGCCTTCCGTGCCGCCGAGCCGGCGGTCACGCCGAGCGAGGGTGCGCGCGCCGTCGAGCGCGCGCTCGAGCGCTTCCTCCGCGACCAACCCCGGGCGCTGGCCCGCGCCGTGGCCAGGGTGCCGCATCTCCTCCCGCGCCGGGCGACGTGTCTCACGCTCTCGTCCTCGGCGGCGGTCCTCGGTGCGCTCGTGGCGGCGCACGGGCGGGGCCGGCTTGCCGCCGTCATCGTCGCCGAGAGCCGCCCGGGGTGCGAGGGCGTGGCGACGGCGCGGCGGCTCGCCGCGGCGCGCATTCCGGTGCAGCTC
>VBLA01000395.1 GCA_005879245.1 Deltaproteobacteria bacterium | reverse complement strand
CAGACCCCCGGGCTTCCCAATACTCTCCACTGGGTTTCACCTTGGCCGGACGCACGTTTCATCATGACGAAGGCCGAGATGCAGGCGGTCGTGGAGAGCGTGGAGCACCGCCGCTTTCTCAAGAGCCATCTGGCCTTTGACGGCTTGCCCTACTGGAAGAGCGCCAAGTACATCTACGTCGGGCGCGACACACGGGACGTGTTCATGTCGATGTGGAACCACGTGAGAGCCTACACCCCGCTGGCGCGCGAGATGCTGAATTCGGGAGAAAACGCGCCTGCGCAACCCTTCCTCGACCCGCCCGAGGACGTCCGCGAGTTCTGGCGTCTGTGGATGACGCGAGCCACCTACCCCTGGGAGAGCGACGGGTTCCCCTACTGGTCGCACCACCATCACGCGCGTACCTACTGGGACTTCCGGCACCTGCCGAACCTCTTGTTCGTCCACTTCAACGACCTCAAGGCCGATCTGGAGGGTGAGATGCGTCGCATCGCACGTTTCCTCGAGATCCGAGTCCCGGAGGAGAAGTGGCCGACGCTCGCCGACGCCGCGACCTTCGCATCGATGAAGCGCGACGCCGCCGTGCTCGGACCGGAGATGGGCATGATCTTCGAAGGCGGCGCGGATCGCTTCCTCTTCAAGGGGACCAACGATCGCTGGCGGGACGTCCTGAAAGCGGAAGACCTGGCGCTTTACGAAGCGGCGGCGGCGCGCAGTCTCACGCCCGAGCTGAAGCGCTGGCTCGAGGGCGGCGCGTCGTCGGGGGTCGTTCCAAAGTAGGTGGGGCCCGACGGGATCCGGGCGGGCTACACTTCCCGCAGCCGATCCTCGGCGACGAGACGTACCAGATCGAGGGTGCTGATCACGCCACGCACCGTCTCGCCCTCGGTCACGAGGACGCGATGGATGTGGCGCGCAACGAGGAGCCGGGCGACCTCGGTGACGGCCGTGTCGGGCGAGACGGTCACCAGCTCGACCACCATGGCGTCGCGCACCGTCCTTCCAGTGAGCGCCCGGGTGAGTGGCTCGGGAAGTCGCACGGGGTTGGTGCCCGCGGTCTCGGGGCTCTCGAGCCCTTCGGCGATCAGGCCGGACAGCGAACGCTCGAGGCTCAGCAGCCGGACGATGTCGGAGCGGGAGACGATCCCGATCAGCACGCCCCGCTCGACCACGGGCGCGCCGGTGATGCGCTTGGACACCAGGAAGTCCTCGAGCTCGGTGAGCGACATCCCAGGGCTCACCGTGAGCACGCTCGCCTGCATGACATCGCCGGCGCGGATCATGGGCACGCCAGCGCTAGCAGCAGGACGCCCGGCGCAACAAGCAGGTCGGGCGAAGGAGATGACGCGCTGCGCGCAAGAAAAAACGTTGCCCTTCGCGAAGCGCACGTATTATACGCCATCCGTGCGCAGAGCGTCCCAGCGGTGCGGAGGAGTTCCTCGCTCCGCCGCCGGGTGCGTGCTGGTCAGCTTCACGCTGGTCGCCCTGGTGGTTGGCACCGCGAACGCCCGGCTCCTGCGCGTCCTGGACGATCCCTCGGACGGCCAGGGAGGCGAGTTCGGACGTGCGCTGGCGGTGGTGGGTACAGACCTCGCGGTGGGCGCCCCGGGCGCGCGCGTGTTCGACCACGACCGCGCGGGTCTGGTGCAGCTCTACGGGAGCGACGGCGTCCTGCTGCGCACCTTCGAGGCGCAGAATCCGGTCGCCGAGGGCGCCTTCGGGTCGATGGTGGCGGCGAGCGACGGACTCTTGTACGTGGGCGCACCCGGCGATCAGCCGATCGGGCTGGGGGGTGTCGGTGCGGTCTACGTGTTCGACGTCGCGACGGGTGTCCTGACCCACATCGTTCCCGCGCCTGACCCCGACGCAAGCACGATGCCCGTCGGCGGGGGGCCCGCCGGCCCCGGTGTCCCGCAGAGCACGGCATCGCGCCCCGACGCGATGGGTTTCGGCCGGGCCCTGGCTACGGTCGGAGACCGGATCCTGGTCGGCGCCCCGGACTCCAGCGTCGACGGCCTGGCGGGCGCCGGCGCAGTCTACGTGTTCGACACGCAGGGCACGCTGATACGCACCGTGCGGGAAATCTCGCCGCATGCGAACGCTTCCTTCGGTGCGTCGGTAGCCATGATCGGTGACATCCTGTTCGTTGGCGCGCCGGGGGCACCAGCGGGCGGCGTTGACGGCGCCGGCGATGTCCAGGCCTTTGATGCCAGAACAGGTGCCTGGCTACGCACGCTCAGCTCGGCGCTCCCGGTCGAAGGGGCGGCCTTCGGTGCGGTCGTCGGGGAGATCGACGGCGCGCTGTTCGTCGGCGCCCCGGGCGACCGTGCGCTGGGCATCGAGGGTGCGGGCGCGGTCTATCTTTTCGAGGTCGAATCGGCGGCCTTGCGGAAAATCATCAGCCCGCCCACAGCGGCGCCATGGCTGGGCTTCGGACGTGCGGTCGGCGTGCTCGCTGGAAACTTGCTCGTGGGTGCCGACGGGGCCGGTCCAGATCAGTCCGGCAAGGCATACCTGATCGATCCGGTCACGTTCGCGATCCGCACGACGTTCGAGCCGACGATCGCTCGAGGAGGCGGG
>VBLA01000394.1 GCA_005879245.1 Deltaproteobacteria bacterium | reverse complement strand
TCTCCCAGAAGCTCTCCCTGGAACCAGGAGCCCCAGTCGGAGAGACCGGTGAAGAGGGAGTCGAAGGCGCGCGTCCCCCCGCCGGTGAAGGCCGCGTAGCGGTAGCTGATCTGGGGCTGCCAGGGCAGGGTCGAAAGCTTGTACGCGGGCGTGACGTACCAGCCGTAGGCCTCCGTCAGGCCGGACGACTTCGAGTTGCTCTCCCGGACGAAGGAGGCTTTGTAGGTCAGGTCTTCGAGGGGGGGCAGCGGGGTCGCTTCGTGATAGACGTAGATACCGTTCATACCGTTGCGTGAGGCGGTGTCCGACTCGTAGATGTCGAAGTACATGAAGCCGAGCTTCAGGTGCTTTATGACCCAGTCGTCCTTGACGTGAGGTTCAGCCTGGCGATCCCCGTCTCCCGGAACGCCTTGCGGGGTGAGAGCCAGTTCGCGCCGCGATTCGTGCTGTCCTGGCCTCCATCCCAGAAGAGCAGGCCGTCGAAGACCTGGTAGTTCTGGTTCCCGCCGCTGAGCTCGATGGCGTTGTGGCCGAGCTCCGGGAAGAGGTCTTCCGACTGCCATGCGAGGTACGCGCTCTCCAGCGTGTATTTGGTGACGGTACCCTTGGAGCCGTTGCTGACGGCGCCGTCGGGCCCGCTCGCGGTGAGGGAGTACACGCCGCTGACCCTCCCCTGCAGGGTGCCGAAGCTTGCCGGGTAGCGGACGTTCAGGCCCACTTCGTTCGAGTGCTCGAACCAATTGTTGGCCTGGTCCACGGGCCCGAACGACCACTTTCCGTTGAAGCCGGGGTTGCCCGAGGCCGCGGTGAAGAACTGGGCATTCAGGGTTGGACGGAAGAAGAGCGGGCCGGTCTTGGACTCCCCGAAGCCGAGCGTCTGCGGAAGTCGCGGGCTCGCGTCGGCGGGTGGGCCGCCGGCTTCCCCGACGCTCAGCGTGATCCCGCGCGGGCCGGCGCCGACCTGCAGACCCTCTCCCTTCACATCCATCACGATGCGCACGCTCTTGTCGTTGCGCATGGCGAGCTTCCCCGTGCCCCCACCGAATGCGCCTCCCGAGGCCAGGGCCGTGTAGTTACCGTTCAGGTCGTCAATCTTGGTGAGACCGAAGACCTCTCCGACCCCCTCGAGCGAGGCGGTCCCGAGGCCGCCGAGCACGAAGCCATCCACGCGCACGGGGTAGGTCTTGCCCTGGAACTCGACCGACGACGCGCCCCACGCGAAGCCAACGCCGATGGCCGCCGTCCGCCCGCTGAGGGTGATCGTCGCATCCGCGGCGGGCGCTGGATCGGATGCCGACCGCTGTCCCGCTTGCGCCGCGACGGTGATGAGTGACAACGCGGCGACCGTCGCGCACAGCGCGGAGCGTGTCATTCGACCCCGTCGCGGTGACCGCCAGACACCTTGGGATACTTCCGATTCAGGAGCTCGATCTCGAGCCGCCCCGTCCGGAGCGAGAGCGGTGGATCGAAGCGAATCGTCACACCAGAGGTGTTTCGTAAGCCCTGGTCGGAGGGCTCGAAGACACCTTCGATGTCGCGTGGGCGCAGGAGTCCACGAACGGCTCCCACCGTCCTTGCCGGCTCCGCGACGCCCCGCAGCGTCAGCAGGTACTCGCTGTCCCGAAAGGTCATCACGCCTTCGACGAGGTCACCGCCGAAGCTCGAACCTGCCGTCGCCGAAGAGACGGCGATCCTCGCCACGGGTGCTTCATCGGGCCGTGCCGGTGCGGCCAGCACGAGCGCGAGGAGCGCGACGGTCGCGAGCAATCGTCCACGATGTCCGCAGGCCCTCACTCGCGACCTCCAAGGTGGGAGGGAGCACCCGCGCTCGGGCGCTCCGGGGGTTCCGGCGTCGATGCGCAACGAGAATGCCCGCAGAAGCACTGGAGGTCCTCCTCCCTGCGGGGATACGTCCGTCATGGCCGACGTGTCTTGCCCGTTCGCGCCAAGTCCAGAACCTGCCGCAGGGGCTCAGGTTCTACCCGTTGAGCAGATCGCAGGGCGGCGGCCGTGGTGCCGGGACCTCCGGTCGGCCGCCCGAGGTGCGTGGAAATCTTCCGGATGACGACCGGGTCCTCGATGGGCGCGATCACCCGCATGAGCCCGCCGCAGCGTCTGGACACGAAAGGGAAGGGAGCGCTAGGAGGGGCGTAGTCAGGTGAGTCGATGAAGATCTGCGGAGCTCTCGCCGCGATCGTCTGCTTCGGTATGTGCAGCGGCGTTTCGGCGCAGACCATACGGCCGGTAGATTACTTTCCGCTCGCGCTGGGCTCGCAGTGGCAGTACGAGCGGGTCACCGGCAGTGGGCCGTCGAACCTGCACCTGGAGGTGACCCAGGTCACGATGGCCGACACGGGGACGCGGTACTTCATCGACGTGCCGCTCGCCGACCTCGACCTTGGCCTGCGGGTCGAATACGCCACCGACGGGAGCCTGCGCCTGCGGGCCGTCAAGGCCGACCTGAACAAGCTGCTGGATGGGCTCCCGCTCGACCCCAGCGCCACGGCCGACGTGCAGTTCTCGCCCCCCGTGCTCCTCGCGGATGCCATGCTCGTCCCGGGCAGCGCGACGGCGCAGACCCCGGTCGACACGGAGTTCAACGCCGATCTGGATACGAACATCGGCCACGTCAGTCTGGACGTCCGCGCGACGGGCATGATCGGGGCGAGCTGGGATCCGGCGATGAGCCCCGCCGTCGCGCCCGCGGGCAGCTTCAGCGACGTGGTCGGCTTCACGATCGACGTGGCGCTCGGCTTCTCCGAGGATGTCTTCGACACCACCGGCATGGTGAACGAGCGCATCGCGGGCGTGCTCGCGCGCGACGTCGGCTTCGTCTCGATCGGGGTTGGCGACAGCACCTACGGGCTCGTCCGTGCCGTCGTGAACGGCGTCCCGATCGGGGATTTCCCTCAGTACGAGGACATCGTGGGCCTCGCCTTCAGCATTCCGCCCGTGATCACGCTCGACGGACGCGCGCTGGGCGACGCCTCGAGCGGCGATTTCCGCGTGCACGACATCCACCTCTCGCAGGCACTCTACGGCAAGACGCAGCTCGACGCAGTCCTGGATCACCCGACCGCCATGGGCGTGCCGGTCTCGATCCACGGACCGGCCAAGGCGAAGAAGGACGGGACGCTGCACGTGAAGCTCGAGGGGAACACCAAGGTCCAGGGCCAGAAGCTGAAGTTCCTCGTGAAGCAGCTTCTCGATCCGACGTCGACCTCGCTCGGGCTCACGGTGAAGCTCGGGAAGACGAGCACCCTGATTCCGATCGGCATCGTGCCGGTCGTGTCGGGTGACATCCGCAAGAAGGACGGGACCCGCCAGCGCACCTACAAGTTCAGGTCGCCGGACAACACCGACGTCGTCATCGTCCGCACCGACGCGACGTCGACCAGCGCTGCCGACTTCACGATCACGAAGCTGAAGCCGAAGCTGTTCAAGCGCGAGGTGCCGAAGTCGGACGTGAGCGGGATCACCGCGCAGGTGGTGGAACCGGACTAGTCACATGGAGAGGCAGTGATGGCGCACACCAGCAAGACATCGAGCGATGGCGGCGGCAAGGGCACGGAGGCGCTGAGGGGGAAAACATACGAAAAGCACCTGGCCAAGCTGCACGTCGAGATGGTCAAGCTGCAGGAGTGGGTCAAACAGAAGGGGCTCAAGGTCTGCATCGTCTTCGAGGGGCGCGACGGCGCCGGTAAGGGCGGGACGATCAAAGCGATCACCGAGCGCGTGAGCCCACGCGTATTTCGCGTGATCGCGCTACCCGCGCCGACCGAGCGCGAGAAGAGTCAGATGTACGTCCAGCGCTATCTGCCGCACCTGCCGGCGGCCGGCGAAGTGGTGATCTGGGACCGGAGTTGGTACAACCGCGCGGGCGTTGAGCGCGTCATGGGCTTCTGCTCCGAGGAGGGGGTGAAGCGCTTCCTCCAAGTGACGCCGGCCTTCGAGAAGCTCATGGTCGAGTCCGGCATCATCCTGCTCAAATACTGGCTCGAGGTGAGCATGGAAGAGCAGACCCGCCGGCTCGAAGGACGCATCGACGACGGCCGCAAGATCTGGAAGCTCTCGCCGATGGATCTCGAATCGTACAGTCGCTGGTACGACTATTCGCGAGCGCGCGACGAGATGTTCAAGGCGACCGACACGGCGTGGGCGCCGTGGTACGTGGTGAAGTCCGACGACAAGAGGCGCGCGCGCCTCAACGTCATCACCCACCTGCTGAGCAAGATTCCGTACAAGAAGGTGCAGCGCCAGAAGGTGAAGTTGCCGAAGCGGCAGAGGGCGCGCGGTTACCGCGAACCGGATTATCCGTTCAAGTTCATCCCCGAGAGGTTCTGAGCAGGCAGGCGAGGAGCAGTAGCGTGACTCGCCCGACGCTAGGCTTGATCCCTCTCACGGCGGGCGAAAGGAAAGCACCGAGATCAGGTCATGTACGACGGACTCGACGTCTCCACGGTTCGCAACTTCGGGACCGCCCTGCTCATCGGTGCGCTGGTCGGCACCGAGCGCGAGAAGCGCCAGTCCGCGGAGGCCGAGGCCGGCATCGGGGGGCTACGGACCTTCGTCCTCCTGGCGCTCCTCGGCGCCGTCGCAGGCTGGCTCGCGGACGCTCTGCACATGCCCGCGCTCCTCGTCGCGGTGCTGATCGTCGTGGGCGCGGCGGTGCTCGCGGGGTACGTGCTCGCGGCCCGGGTGGATCCAGCCTCGCTCGGGCTCACGACGGAGAGCGCGGCCATCACGGTCTACCTGCTCGGCGCCATGGCGACGCTCGGCTACCGCGAGCTCGCGGTCGCCCTCGCCATCGTGACCGCCGCGGTACTGGCCTACAAGCAACCACTCCACGGACTCGTCGAGAAGATGAGTTGGGACGACATCTTCGCCGGCCTGCGGCTGCTGATCGCGACGTTCATCGTTCTCCCGCTGCTTCCGAGCCGCAGCGTCGACCCGTGGGGCGCCCTCAATCCCTACTCGCTCTGGCTGCTCGTGCTGCTCATCTCGAGCCTGTCCCTGGTCGGCTACGTGGGAAGCCGGTGGCTGGGAGCCGACCGGGGGATCGTGCTCACGGGGCTAACGGGTGGTCTCGTCTCGTCCACGGCGGTCACGCTCTCCTTCGCGCGCCAGAGCCGGGACGACTCCCGGACGGCGACGGCCCATACCCTTGCCTGCGGCATGTTACTGGCCTGGTGCATCATGTTCGGTCGCGTGATCGTGGAAGTCCTGGTCGTGAACCGGGAGCTCGTGGGTCGGGTGCTGATCCCGTTCGCGATGATGGGCGCGGCGGCGGCGGTCGCGGCCTGGGTGTTCTTCAGCCGGAGCGCTCGGGCGCGGGACGGCACCGCGCCGAAAACGGAGGAGGTGCCTCTCCGGAACCCCTTCAGCCTCACGGAAGCCTCGAAGTTCGGTGCCTTCTTCGCCGTGGTGCTGCTGGCCGTGAAATTCGTTCAGATCCGCTTTCCCGGCGAGGGGCTCTACATGGTCGCCGGGTTAGCCGGCCTGACCGACGTGGACGCCATCACGCTGTCCATGGCGGAGTATGCCAGGAGCGGCGACGCACACGTCGCCGTCAACGCGATCGTCCTCGCGACCCTCACCAACACGATGGTGAAGTGCGGCATGGCGGTGGCGCTCGGTGGAGCGGTCCTCCGCCGCCCGGTGCTGATCGCCACCGGCGCGATCCTGGCAACCGGCATCGGCGCCATCAGTTGGCTGTGAATGGCACGAAATGGCAAGACACGTGCTGGCTCGAGGAGTAACTGTTCGTCGACGATGTCGCCCGTCGACGGAGGATCACGCGGCGTGTCCGATCGGCCCGGGGGGGGCGAAGCCGGGTCCGGAGGGTATCGCATGTGGTGGTTCGCCCTCGTCACGCTCTCGACACTGGTCGCACGCCCGGTCTGGGCCGCCGGAGAGGTGAAGCCCGAAGGGACGGCCGCGGCGGAACAGAGCCCGAAGTTCTCGTCCGCACAGATCGAACAGCTCGTCGCGCCCATCGCGCTCTACCCAGATGGGCTCGCCGTGCAGGTGCTGATGGCGTCGACCTATCCTCTCGAGATCGTCGAGGCTGCCCGCTGGCGCGCCAAGAACGCGAGCCTCCAGGGCGACGCCCTCGACCAGGCGCTCGAGAGTCGCAACTGGGACCCGAGCGTGGAGTCACTCACGCACTTCCCCGACCTGCTCGAGCGCATGTCGGACAATCTGGACTGGACGAAGGACCTCGGGGATGCGTTCCTCGGTCAGAAGGACGAGGTCCTCGATGCGGTCCAGCGTCTGCGGGCGAAGGCCTATGAGTCCGGTGCACTCAAGACCACGAAGGAGCAGGTGGTCACGCGCGAGGTCGTCAAGGAGAAGGAGATCGTCCGGGTCGAGCCGGCGGATCCGCAGGTCGTGTACGTCCCGACCTACAGCCCCTCCGCCGTGTACGGACCTCCCCCGGCGCCGTACTACCCCGCAATGTCCACGTATCCTCCCGGCTACGACCCGATGACGACCCTGCTCACGTTCGGCGCTGGAATGGCGAACATCAACAGGGAAAAGAACGTCGACCGGAGCCGCAACCGAACGAACGTCGGGGGCGGCCGGCAGAGGTGGGAGCACAACCCCGAGCACCGCGGCGGCGTGCGCTACCGGGACCAGGCTTCCGCGAAGAAGTACCAGGGCCGCGATCAGGTCGCGTCCCGCGACCGCGCGAATCAGAGCGTGGCGCGCGGCTTCGATCGCGGCCAGGCCGGTGGAGCACGGCCATCCCAGCTTCCCGCCGGGGGACGCGCGCCGCAGCAGGGCGCGTCTCGACCCGGCACGGCCCCGAGCCAGGGCGGCGGGCGAATGGCATCGGGAGGCCAAACCGAGGGGCGAGGCGGGCAGCGACCGGGTGCGAGCCCTTCTCAGCAGCCCGCGACACGCCCCGCCGGGGCAGGTCAACGTCCCGACACGCAGCAACGCGGCGCGTTCGGTGGCTACGAGAGTGGTCGCTCCGCGCGTGACGCGAGCGCCCGCGGCGCCGCGAGCCGCGGCGGCCCCAGCTATGCCGGCGGAGGACGCAGCGGCGGAGGCGGGGGAAGAGGCGGGGGAGGCTTCGGAGGTGGTGGAGGAGGCGGAGGACGCGGCGGGGGTGGGGGACGCGGCGGTGGTGGGGGCCGCGGAGGGGGACGCCGATGAGAACCACCGCGACGATCGTGACTCTCCTCTGCTTCGCATGGCTGCCCGCGACAGCCCGCGCACAGCAGCACTTCCCGTCTCCTGAGGCGGCTGCCCAGGCGCTCGCGGCTGCCACCCGCGGCAGCGATCCCCAGCGTCTGCTCGCCGTCCTGGGCCCCGAGAGCGACAAGGTCGTCTCGTCGGGTGACCCGGTGGACGACGCTGCGGCTCGCAAGCGCTTCTCCGCCGCGGCCGGGGAGCGGACACGGATCGAGCGCAGCGCCGACGGCGCGACAGCCATCCTGCACGTCGGTCGCGATGACTGGCCGTTCCCGATCCCGATCGTCCGCGACGCCCAGGGATGGCGGTTCGACACGGCGTTGGGCAAGCAGGAGCTGCTCAATCGCCGCATCGGACGGAACGAGCTGACCGCCATCGAGGTGTGTCGTGCCTACGTCGACGCGCAGAACGAGTTCGCCGCGCGCTTCCACATGTACGCCCAGTCGTTTCGCAGCACGCCGGGCAAGCGAGATGGCCTCTACTGGGAGGCCACCGATCACGACGTGAGTCCCCTGGGGCCGCTGATCGCTGCCGCCACGGCCGAGGGCTACCACCACGCCGAGGCCAGTGAGGGGCCGGCGCCGTACCACGGCTACTTCTTCCGCATCCTGACGGCCCAGGGAGCGCACGCGCCGGGCGGCGCCAGGGACTACGTGAAGGACGGGAAGATGACCGGCGGATTCGGGCTCGTCGCGTGGCCCGCCGATCACGGATCGAGCGGCATCATGACCTTCATGGTGGACGCGCAGGGGGTGGTCTTCCAGAAGGACCTGGGCGAGAGGACGAGCGAGGCGGCGAAGGCCATCACCGCCTACGACCTCGACGGATCCTGGGAACCCACCCGGTAGACGACAGGCCCAGCGTCATGAAGGTCCGGCCGTCCTCGACCGCGACGGTCGTCTAGAGCGGCCATCAGGCGGCGTTGGGCCGCGCGATGGTACTGCCCGTGCGAGTCGTCAGGTTTCTCTCGACGGTCGGACCCGACGGAGGCGGAGAGAATGCAACCCAGGCCGCTAGATCTCGCCCGGACGACTCTCCAGTTGATGGCACTCGGTGCACTGATCGTCAGCAGCTTCTGGATCGTGCGTCCGTTCCTGGTCGCGTCGGCCTGGGCGGCCATGATCGCCGTCGCGACATGGCCGGTCTTGCTGCGCACGCAGGCGTGGCTCGGCGGCAGGCGTTCCCTCGCGGTTGCCGTGATGACGTTCGCGCTGCTGCTCATCCTGCTGGTGCCGTTCTACTTCGGCGTCACGACCATCGTGGAGCACGCTGCGCGGATCGCGGACTGGTCGAAGTCGCTTGCGACCCTGACCGTCCCGCAGCCCCCCGAGTGGGTGGCCACCCTCCCGGTGGTCGGTGCGAGACTGGCGCACCGCTGGCAGCTGCTCGCGGCCGCCAGTCCGGAGGAGGTGTCGGAACGCCTGGCGCCCTTTGCCCGAACGCTCGCCCTCTGGTTCGTCGCTCAGGTGGGCAATCTCGGGTTGCTCCTCATCCAGTTCCTGCTCACCGTGATCGTGGTTGCGATTCTCTACTCGAACGGCGAGGCGGTGGCTCGCGGCGCGGACCAGTTGGCCCGGCGTCTCGCGGGGCCGCGCGGTGAGAACGCGGTGCATCTCGCCGCGCGTGCGGTGCGCGCCGTCGCGCTGGGGGTCGTCGTTACG
>VBLA01000074.1 GCA_005879245.1 Deltaproteobacteria bacterium | reverse complement strand
GTGGAGCGCGATCCGGCCGCCCGTGCCGACCTCGAATTCGGCCCAGCCCTGCTCGACGTGGAGCGGCTTCAGCCCGAGCGTGTCGCGGTAGAAAGCGACCGCCGTGTCCCAGTCGTCCACGTAGTAGACGGTCGTGTAGACCCGCTGGATCGGCATGGTCTAGCGCGGGACGTCGCGCAGCCCGGGCCGCGGCGCGTTCACCAGACAGGCCATGTTCCCCGGCGGATGACGGTTCTCGTGCATGAGCTGGTGCACGTGCGGGATCTGGGAGAAGGTGAACGTCTCGGAGAGGCAGGGGTCGACCTTGCCGGCCGCGACGAGGTCGTTCAGCGCCTTCGCCTGCTCGTCGTTGGCGAAGTGCGATCCCTGGAAGCGCTTCTGACGCATCCAGAGGTAGCGGAGGTCGGCGACGGCATTGTAGCCGCTCGTGCCGGCGCAGATGACGACCATCCCACCCGTATCACAGACGAAGATCGAGGTCGGGACCGTGTCCTCCCCGGGGTGCTCGAAGACCAGGCGCGGACTCTTGCGCTCGCCCACGATCTCCCAGATGGCCGCGCCGAAGGCGCGCGCCCCCCGCAGCCACTCGCCGTACGCCTGGGTGTCCTTCCAATGTGGCAGCATCCCCCAGTGGGAGAACTTCTTCCGGTTGATGCAGCCCCTGGCCCCGAGCCGGCGGCAGAACTCGACTTTGTCGTCGCTGGAGATGACCGCGACCGGGATCCCGCCCATCTCCCGGGCGATCTGGATCGCCTGGCAGCCGAGCCCGCCAGCACCACCCCACACCAGCACGACGTCGCCGGCTCGCACCGTGTGCGGAGGCCACGCCGCGAGCATCCGGTAAGCGGTCGCCCCGACGAGCATGTAGGCAGCCGCCTCTTCCCAGGTGAGCTGCCGCGGCTTGGGGAGGCACTGATGGGCCTGCACGCGTGTGAACTGCGCGAAGCTGCCCCAGTTCGTCTCGTACCCCCAGATGCGGAAGCTCGGCCCGAACATCGGATCGGCGCCCGAGCGGACGACGGGGTCGTCCTGGCTCCACACCCCGCAGTGGATCACGACCTCGTCGCCGACCTTGAGGCTCCGGACGGCGCTGCCCACCTTCCAGACGATCCCCGAGGCGTCGCTCCCGCCGATGTGAAACGGGTGGGGATCCGGGAAGTAGGTGTCCTTCTGCCGGCCCTTGATCACGTCGACGGGTGAGCCGAGCGATGCCCAGACGTTGTTGTAGTTGACGCCCGCCGCCATCACCCAGACCAGCACCTCGTCGGGCCGGAGCTCGCTCGGGACCTCGATCTCCTCGGTCTGGAAGGCCTTCGTGGGCTCACCGAAGCGGTCGGCGCGGATGACCTGCGCCAGCATGCGAGCCGGGACCTGGCCGAGCGCCGGCGTGTCGCCGAGCGCGTGCACGGCTTTCATGTGCCTCCCATCATCGACAGGAACTCCTGCAGGTTCCGGAACCGCATCATCATGTTGCTGCGCTTCTCGTCGCCGATCGTCGAGCGCGGACGGTCGGCATAGTTGTGGCCGGGGTAGAGGAGCGTCTCGTCGGGCAGGGCGCCGAGGACCTGCGTGAGGCTCCGGTACATGTCCTCGGGATTCGAGCCGGGAAGGTCGACGCGGCCGCAGGATCCGATGAAGAGCGTGTCGCCCGAGACGAGCGCGTTGCCGACCAGGAAGCACTGTGAGCCCGGGGTGTGACCCGGGGTATGGAGGAGCTTCACGGTGAGGTTCCCGATCGTCACGTCGTCGCCGCCCTCGACCGGGATGAGGTCCGAGGCGGAGAGCCCGGTCAGGCGATGGACGAACGGCAGCTCCGCCTTGTGGACGACCACCTTGGCCGGCACCTTAGCGACCAGCTCCGCCGCGCCCCGGATCTGGTGCCCCATGAGGTCGCCGCCCAGGTGGTCGGGGTGGAAGTGCGTGACCAGGTCCTTCGTGATCCGGTAGCCGTCGGCCTCGGCGGTCTGGACGAGCGTGTCGACGTCCCAGGCCGCATCGACGACGGCCGCCTCGTGCGTGGTCGGATCCCCGAGCAGGTATGCGTAGTTCTGCATCGGCCCGACCTCGAGCTGCTTGAAGTAGATCGGACGCTTCATGGGTCGCTCCGTCGCGCCGCGCGGTCGCGGCGGGCGCGTTCTTCGGCCTCACGCTTGAGCGGTCGCTCCCAGAGGAATTCCTTCTCCCCGAGGTGATGACCGATCCACCGCGAGAGGACGAAGAGCAGGTCGGAGAGGCGGTTCAGATAGGCGAGCGGCCACTCGCCGACGTCCTCGACGCTCATGAGCCGGAGCACGTCGCGCTCCGCCCGCCGGCACACGGTGCGGGCGAGGTGGAGGGCCGCGCTCACCCGCCCACCCCCGGGAAGGACGAACGAACGCAGGGGCTCGAGGTCCTTCTGGCAGCGGTCCATGCATTGCTCGAGGGCCTTCACCTCTGCCGTGCCGACACGGAACATGCCCGGGCGGAACGCGTCGGCCGGCGTGGCGAGCTCGCCGCCCAGATCGAAGAGCTCATTCTGGAGGCCCCGGAGAATCTCGTCGAGCTCGCGGCACGCCGGCGCCCGGTCGAGCTCGGCGGCGTTCACGGCGCGTGCCGCGCCGAGGGTCGCGTTCAGCTCGTCGACCGTCCCGTAGGCCTCGAGCCGCGGGCTGTCCTTGCGCGCGCGCGCGCCGCCGACGAGGTCCGTCTCTCCACGGTCGCCGCGCCGCGTGTAGACGCGGGTGATGCGGATCGCCACGCGGCAGTCCTAGCGTCGCTCGAGGAGCGAGTCCACCCCGGCCGCCGTCGCACCCGGCATCGTTCAGCCTGCCACGGCCTGCGGCCGCCGGGCGTGTCGCTTGATCAGCTCGCGGAGGCGCGGCGGATCGATCGGCTTCTTGTAGACCACGTCGTCGACACCCGCCATCCGACTCCGTTTGATGACGTGGTCCTTGTCGAAGTGGAATGCCGTCATCAGGACGACCGGCAGCCCCGCGTACCGCCGGCGTACCTCCTGGAAGAGCTGGTAACCGTCGAGGTCCGGCATGACGACGTCGGAGAGCACCAGATCGATCGCCACGGTCTCGAGCCGGGTGAGCGCTTCGCGCCCTCCGGTGGCGACCAGGACCTCGCAGCCTTCCTGCGTGAGGAGGTCGCGCAGCGACTGGCACACACCCAGGTCGTCGTCGACCACGAGGATGCGGACGCCGCGGAGCTCCGGGTCGCCCTGCGGGGTGAGCGCGCTGCGCGTCGACGTCCCGCTCGTCGGCTGCGCACGCAGATCCGTCATCTGCGTCCCCGGCAGGTACTCGCGGGTCGCGTACTCGGGGCCGTGCGCCATCTCGGAGACCCGGTTGACGATGCTCTGGATGCGGCCGAGCGCGTCGTGGATCGACTCGAGACGCTCGCTCTCCACCACGAAGTCGTCGTCCGACGAGACCTTCGCGACGTGCGCCTCGAGGAGGTTCAGGTTGTTGACGATCACCTCGAGCGGGTTGTTGATCTCGTGGGCGAGCCCGATCGCCACCTCGCCGAGTGTGGCGAGCTGATCGTGGCGACGGATCTCGCGCAGGTCCTTCGCGAAGCCGATGGAGCCGAGCTCCGGTCCGTCGGGGTCGCGGATGATCGAGCCCGCGATGACCACCGGCAGGCGCATCCCGTTCTTGGCGACGAAGACGGTCTCGCAGTTCTTTCCCTGACGGAGCTCGCGCATCACCTTGCGAGCCTCATCCAGGTCGGGATAGAGCCGCGTCACGTGCTGCCCGAGCACCTCCTCCGGCGCGTACCCGAGCGTGCGCCGTGCACCGTCATTGTAGAAGCTGATGACGCCCTGGCGATCGACCGCGACGACGATGTCGGGGGAGCTCTCGAGCAGCTTCTCGAAGTAGATGGCGGGCAGGCGAGGAGCGGTTGACATGCGCAGGCGCAACTCGTGATCGTAGGCGGCAGCCGGCGCAGGGTCAAGGTGGTACTTACCCTGGTCGTCAATCTGAGCCTCCTCGGGGCCTGCTTCTGGCGCTCCTACGGGAAGGCCACGGCCACGCACGCCGATCTCCTGGTGGCCATGGCGCGCAAGGGAGCGGACCTCGTCGCGAGCGGACGTCTGACGGCCGAGAGCATGCCGGAGCTCACCTACCCGCTCGAGCGCGCCGACGCGTTCCTCCATGCCGCGGCGGCGCGCAGCACGGACCAGCCGCCCGCTTCCCTCCGCGCGCTCCAGGACCTGCGCGCGCGCTACCAGGAGTTCCTGGACGCGCTCGATCGGGTGCGGCGCGAGAAGAGTGGTGAAGCTGCACGGGCTGCACTGGCCGAGCCGCTCGCGACGGTCGAGCGGGCAGGCGAGGGGGTTCGTGCAGCGCTGCACGCCGAGGGACGGCTCTAGTGCTTCGCCTTCTTCCAGTCGGCGAGGAACCGCTCGAGGCCGACGTCGGTCAGGGGGTGCTTCACGAGCTGCTGGAGCACCGCGAAGGGGCAGGTCGCCCCGTGGGCACCCATCTGCGCGGCGCGGATCACGTGGACCGGGCTCCGGACGCTCGCGACCAGTACCTCGGCCGGGTAGGTGTAGTGGTCGAGCATCTCGAGAATCTGCCCCACCACGTCCATCCCGTCGTGTCCCACGTCGTCGAGCCGCCCGACGAAGGGGGAGATGAAGGCCGCCCCCGCCTTGGCGGCGAGGAGCGCCTGGGCCGCCGAGAAGACCAGCGTGACGTTCACGCGATGGCCGCGGCCGGTCAGGCTGCGGGTCGCCTTCAGACCCTCGGGAGTCACCGGGCACTCGACGACGACGTTCCGGTGCAGGCGTGCGAGCCGCGCACCTTCCTCCACCATGCCGGGCGCGTCGGTGCTCACGACCTCGGCGCTGATGGGACCATCGACGATCGAGCAGATCTCCCGGAGCACGCTCTCGAAGTCCCGACCCGTCTTCGCGACCAGCGAGGGATTGGTGGTGACCCCGTCCAGGATCCCCCAGCTCTGCGCTTCCCGGATCTCCGCCACCTCCGCCGTGTCGATGAAGAGATTCATGACGGCATTGTACCAGCGGTGGGATGGGGCGTCAGGCCCGCGGGAGCAGCGTCACCCGCTTCTCGTCCTTCAGGGTTGCGAGGAGACCGGAGACGCTCTGACCGAGCTGGGGATGGATCAGCTGGGGTGCGAGCTCGGCGAGCGGGAGGAGGACGAAGCGGCGCTTGTGCAGCTCGGGATGCGGGATCTTGAGGGACCGCTTCTCCACGACGTCCTGGTCGCAGAAGAGGATGTCGAGGTCGATCACCCGGGAGCCCCAGCGTTTGCCCTTGACGCGCTTTCGTCCCATCGCCGCCTCGATCGCCTTCAGACGCCTGAGCAACGCATCGGGCGGAAACTCGGTCTCGACCTCGATCACGCTGTTCACGAACCAGGTCTTCGCGTCGCCGAGGGGCTCGCTCTCGTAGAACGACGAGGCGCGGGCGAGGCGTGTGCCGGGAAGCTTCGACACCCGCTCGACGGCCTCAAGGGTGTTCGCCTTGCGGTCCCCCAGGTTGGATCCGATGCCGATGTAGACGCGGTGAGGCATCTGGTCGCCCGCCGCTCCGCCGGAGGAGAGCGGGTGTCGGCGCTAGAGCCCGAGGCCTCTCAGTCGCTCCACCGCCTCGCGCAGCCGTTCAGTGGGAGAACACAGCGTCAACCGAATGTATCCTTCCCCCGCCTCGCCGAATCCGTTCCCCGGCGTCACCACGACCCCGGCCTCGGTGAGGCAGCGCATGGCGAAACCCGCCGCCGTTTGGCCGCGCGGCATCGGCACCCAGACGTAGAACGTCCCCGCCGGCGGATCGCAGACGAGGCCCAGATCGGCGAGCCCGCGCACGAGCACCTCGCGCCGCTCGCGGTACATGGCCCGCAGGCGCTCGACGATCGCGTAGTCGCCGCTCAGGGCTGCGATCCCGGCCTCCTGTACCGCCTGGAAGACGCCCGAGTCGACGTTGGTCTTCACCTTCCCGAGCCCCGCGATCACGTCGGGATGTCCGACGGCGAAGACGACCCGCCAGCCGGTCATGTTGAAGGTCTTGGAGAGGGAGTGGAACTCGATCCCCACCTCGCGCCCGCCGGGCAGCTCGAGGAGGCTGGGCGGCCGATCGCCGAAGTAGATCTCGGCGTAGGCGGCATCGTGGCAGATGATGACGTTGTGCCGAGTGGCGAAGCGGATCGCTTCCGCGAAGAACGCGCGCGGCGCGACCGCCGACGTGGGGTTGTTCGGGTAGTTGAGCCAGAGGAGCTTCGCGCGCCGGGCGACGTCCGTCGGCACGGCGGCGAGATCCGGGAGAAAGCCGTTCTCGCGGCGGAGCGGCAGGCGATAGGTGACGCCCCCGTTGAAGCTCGTCCCGATGTGGTAGACGGGGTAGCCGGGGTCGGGCACGAGGACGACGTCGTCGTGGTCGACGAAGGCGACCGCCATGTTCGCGATGCCTTCCTTGGAGCCGATCAGCGAAACCACCTCGGTGGCGGGATCGACGGTGAGGCCGTAGCGTTCTCGCATCCAGCCGGCAGCCGCTTGCCGGAAGCTCGGCAGCCCTTCGTAGTCGGGATACCGGTGATTGGCAGGGTTACCTGCGGCCTCCCGCAGTCGCGCGACGATGTGCGGCGGCGTCGGCGTGTCGGGATCCCCGATCCCGAGGTTGATCAGGTCGATGCCGCGGGCCGCCACCTCGCGTTTGAGACGGTCGATTTCAGCGAAGAGGTATGGTGGAAGCTGCTTGATTCGTTCGGCTTTTTTGATCGATATGGACAAGGGGAAACCCCCGGGAGCCCCGCTTCTAGCCCAGTCAGGGCTGTTTTAGCAACGCGTGTTTTATCGGGACCTGCACGGGTGCGGTACGCTGGAGATGCGTCACGGCCGTCGCGATCGCGAGACGGGCGGAGAGCGGCGCGAGAGTGACGTCGAGCAGCTCCGCCAGGCGCGTGCGGTCGAGACCCGCGAGCTGATCGGAGTCCGCAGCGAGGTCGCCCGCACGCTCGACGATGGTGTCGGAGATCGCGGCGATGGCGGGACGCGCCTCGCCCTGAAGGTCCAGGGCCGGGACCGCCGGGCGCTGCGCGCGCGTCGTGGCGAGGAAGGAGTCCTCGGCCGCGCGCGCCGCCGTGAGCTGCGCACGGAAGAGCGCCTCGACCGATTCCGGCGTGAGGTCACACGCACGGGCGCGCGTCCGGACCCGCGCGATGACGCGGTCCTCCTGGGCAGGATCTTCGACCGGCAGTCCTGCGGTCTCCTTCGCGGCGGCGACGGCTGGCATGAGCGCGAGGCGCAGGTCGATGAGCGCCACGAGCGCCGCCAGATCGGAGTCGAAGGCGGAGCGGAGATTCTGGTGCGACGCGCCGAACCATCGAGCCCGCAGCTCGGCGAGCGTCCCATCTGCCTCGCGGGCGCGGAGCCAGGCATCCAACTCGGCAGCGAGCGCCGGATCACGCGCGAGGTATGCCTTGCGGTCGTGCGTGAGGGGCCCCAGACGGCTCGCGTCCGGGAGCGCCGCGGCGAGAACGTCGGCCTCGACGTCGTCGGTCAGCACCGCATCGGCATGGCCGTCGCGGAGCAGCTCCGGCAGCGCACCGTTCTGGCTTGGTACGAGCAGCGCGTGTGGGAAGAGCTTCCGCGCGACCTGCTCGAGGTGGCCGCCGGCGTTCACGGCGAGTCGGGTCGTCGGCCGATCGACGTCGGCCGTCGTGGGGGCCGCCTCTCCGCGGACGAGCACCACGGCCGCAGTCTCGAGGACCGGCCGGGTGAAGGTCCCGACCAGCGCCCGCTCGGGCCGCACGGTGATACCCCCCATCGCCACGTCGAACCGCCCGGCGGCGAGGTCGCCGGCCAGCTCCGGCCAGCCGAAGCGCACGAGCTCGAGGGGTCGCCCGGAGTCATGCGCGAACCGGCGCGCGACCGCCACGTCGAACCCGGTCAGGCCCTCCTTCCGTGCGAGAGTGAACGGCGGGTAGTCGCCGCTCGTTCCGACGCGGAGGGCGCGCGATGCGGGGTGGGCGCGGAGACAGGCGACGGCGAGCGGGACCAGGACGACGGCCCGGAGCGGACGCCACGGGCGGGGCGCGCCGCGGCCGGCCATCAGAGGCCGAGGACGTCGCGCATCGTGTAGATGCCGGATGGCCGGCTGGCGACCCAGAGCGCGGCGCGCAGCGCGCCGCGAGCGAGACACTCCCGACTCTGCGCCCGATGGGTCAGCTCGAGGCGCTCGCCGAGGCCGCCGAAGACCACCGTATGGTCGCCGACGGCATCTCCGGCCCGGAGGCCGACGATGCCGATCTCCTCGGGGCGCCGTGCCCCGACGAGCCCTTGCCGGGCGAGCACGGCGGCGCGCTCGAACTCCTGCTGTCGGGCGCCGGCCACCACGCGACCGAGGGCGAGC
Organism: Deltaproteobacteria bacterium; assembly: GCA_005879245.1. Lineage (GTDB taxonomy): Bacteria > Desulfobacterota > Binatia > DP-6 > DP-6 > DP-23. Next base: position 2,781 of record VBLA01000074.1, on the reverse strand, counting down.
GCCGTGCCGCTCGGCGCGTCCTTCTTCGCATGGTGGTGAAGCTCCACGATCTCCGCCTCGAAGCTCGCGTCCAGCAAGCGCGCGGCCGTCGCGACGAGCTCGGCGAGGACCGTCACGCCGACGCTCATGTTGGGCGCGATCACCGCCCGGGTAGACGCGGCGAGCGCGCGCAGCTCCCGGTCCTGCGTCGGGTCGAGTCCGGTCGTGCCGACGACCAGCCCGGCGCCGCGCTCGACGGCGATGCGCGCGTGGGCGAGCGTCGCCGCCGGCATGGTGAAGTCGAGGACGATCGCGTCGCGACGGCAGACCGCGGCAAGTCCGGCCGCGATCGGCACGCCGAGCGGGCCGCCACCCGCCACCTCGCCCGCGTCGCGGCCAAGGGCCGCGTGCCCGGGCGCCTCGGTGGCGCCCGTCACCCGTAGCCGCGCGTCGTCGCGCGCGAGCGCCACGAGAAGGCGCCCCATGCGACCGGCGGCGCCGCAGACGACGACGGCAAGGGGCGCCGCACCCTCAGACAAGCTCGTACTCGCGGAGCACCTTCTCGAGCGTCGCACGTGCGGGCGCGCTCATGCACGTGAGCGGAAGGCGGAATTCCTCGGCGCAGCGGCCCATCATGGCGAGGGCCGTCTTCACCGGAAGGGGATTCACCTCGAGGCTCGTCGCCTGCACAAGCGGGAGAAGACGGCGCATGAGCGTTCGCCCGCGCTCGAGGTCGCCGGCGAGGAGCGCCTCGGCCAGCGTCGCGAAGTCCCGGGGGACGAGGTTCGCGGTCACCGCAATCACTCCCTTCCCGCCCGCCGCCATGATCGGCAGGGTCAGGATGTCGTCGCCGGAGTAGACCGCGAAGTCGGGCCCCGACGCCTGGATCACCTCGAGCACGTGCGCGAGCGAACCGCTCGCCTCCTTCACCCCCACGACGCTCGGGACACGCGAGAGCCGCCCCATCGTCTCGGCGCTGATGTTGGACGAGGTGCGTCCCGGGATGTTGTAGACGATGAGCGGCAGCCGAGTCGCCTCGGCGACCGCCGCGTAGTGACGGTAGATCCCCTCCTGCGTCGGCTTGTTGTAGTAGGGCGAGATCAGGAGCGCCCCGTCAGCGCCGGCCTCCTCGGCGGCGCGCGTGAGCCGGATCGCCTCGGCCGTGGAGTTCGACCCCGTCCCGGCGATCACCGGTACGCGCCCCCGCACGAGCCGGACGACCTCCCGTACGATCGCGATGTGCTCGTCGTGGGTGAGGGTCGCGGCCTCACCCGTCGAGCCGCAGGGTACGACCCCGTGCACGCCGCCCGCGATCTGTGCCTCGATCAGGTCGGCGAGCGCGCGGTGGTCGACGTCGCCCCCGGCGAAGGGCGTGATGAGCGCCGTCATGCAGCCCGTGAACATCTCTACACCTCGATCCGTCCCTCGAAGACGTCGACGGCGTCGCCCGTCATGAGGACCCGGTCGTCGTCACGCCAGTCGATCTCCAGCTCGCCACCCGGCAGTACGACGACCACGTGGCGGGCGGCCCGGCCGGTGCGTGCCGCCGCGACCGCGACGGCGCAGGCTCCCGTGCCGCACGCCATCGTCTCACCGGCTCCCCGCTCCCAGACCCGCATCACCAGCCGCTCGCGCCCCGCGACCCGCACGAACTCCGTGTTCACCCGCCGGGGGAAGAAGGGGTGATGCTCGAAGCGGGGCCCGAGGACGGCGAGCGGCAGCGCCGCCACGTCGTCGACGAAGACGACGCAGTGCGGGTTTCCCATCGACACACAGGTCACCCGGTAGGTCTGGCCGGCGACCTCGAGCGGGCGCTCGATCACCTCGCCGTCGGAAGCGACGGGGATCGCGCGACCCTCCCAGACCGGCAGGCCCATGTCGACCGTGACCCGCACGACCCGCCCGTTCGCCACCTCGGTGTGGACGGTCTTCACGCCCGCGTCGGTCTCGACGCGGAGCGGAGACGCCCGCAGGAACCCCCGGTCGTGGACGAACTTCGCGAGGCCACGAATGCCGTTGCCACACATCTCTGCCCGGCTGCCGTCGGCGTTGTAGATGACCATTCGGCAGTGGGCGTCTCCGTTGCTCGGCGGCAGGACGAGGATGAGCCCGTCCGCACCGACCCCACGTCGACGGTCGCAGAGACGGGGCGCGAGCGCGGCGGGGTCGCCGGGGAATCCCTCGCGCGCGTCGACGTAGATGAAGTCGTTCGCGGTCCCGTGGAGTTTGGCGAAGCTGAGCGTGGTCATTCGACCGCGTTCGACCCTTACCTTGCGCTGCGTCGCAGCGTCAACCGCGCCCGACTACACGGCCGTGGGGGTGTGGCCGCGGCTGCCCCATTGCATTCCCCCGTTGGCCGATGATTCTCTGCGCCCCATGTCGCTCACGTCCGTCGAGGCGCAGCACGTGCGCGAACGCTTCGGCACCCCGTGCTACGTCTACGACCGCGCGGCGCTCGAGGCTGCGGCGCGAGCCGCCCTCGGCTTCCCGCACGCCTTCGGGTTCACGCTCCGGTACGCCATGAAGGCGAACCCCAACCTCGCCATCCTGAAGCTGTTCCGCGACCTGGGGCTCCACCTCGATGCGTCGAGCGACCCCGAGGTCGAGCGCGCGCTCCGCGCCGGCTTCCCCCCCGGGCACGTCCAGCTCACCTCCCAGGTGCCGTCCCGCCGGCTCGAGGAGTTCGTCGGCCGGGGAGTCATCTACAACGCGTGCTCGCTCCATCAGCTCGACCGCTATGGCCGTACCTTCCCAGGGCACGACGTGACGATCCGCGTGAACCCGGGCCTCGGCAGCGGCTCG
>VBLA01000073.1 GCA_005879245.1 Deltaproteobacteria bacterium | reverse complement strand
TTCCGCCAAGTGCCCGAAAACCCTGGATGCCACTCCCCGAACTGCGGAAGTTAGGCTAGCGCACGGCAAAGCCGCGTGGCCGTCGCCCCCGGCGACGGCGCCGGGCGTCCGGCCCGCCGGTTCCGTTCATCTCACGCCGCGAGGGCGGAAGCGGACGGACGAGCAGGGTCTCGTCCGGGATCTCGTGCGGCAGCTTGAAGCCGATGTAGTTCTCGATCGCCTCCAGGCCGTCGACGTAGTCCTCGCACGCGAGACTCACCGCCTTGCCCGACGCTCCGGCACGGGCCGTTCGCCCGATGCGGTGCACGTAGTCCTCGGCATCGAAGGGCAGATCGTAGTTGATGACGTGCGTCACGCCCTCGATGTGGAGACCCCGCGAGGCAACGTCGGTTGCGACGACGACGGGCAGCCGCCCGTCCTTGAACTGGGCCAGAAGCTCCAGTCGCCGCCGCTGGTCGACGTCGCCGGTCAGCGCAGCGGCCCGGTAGCCGTTCGCCTGGAGGTGGCGGACGACGTGCTCGGCGGACCGTCGCATGTTGACGAACACGAGCACCCGGGCGCTGGCCTCGCGCCGGAGCACTCCGAGGAGGAGCGGCACCTTCTCGTGCTTCCCCACGTGGTAGACGAGGTGCTCGATGTTGTCGGCCGTCACCTGCTGGGGGCTCGCCGACAGCCGGACGGCGTCGTTCATGAACCCGTACGCGAGCTCCATCACGTCGTAGCCGAGGGTGGCCGAGAAGAGCATCGACTGCCGGCGGTCGTAAGGCGGGAGGCGGCGGAGCAGCCAGCGGAGATCCCGGATGAAGCCCATGTCGAACATCCGGTCCGCCTCGTCGATCACGAGGTGCTCGAGGCTCGCGACCGAGTAGACCCGTTGCTTCAGGTAGTCGATCAGACGGCCCGGCGTGCCGATCAGGAGGTCGACGCCCGCGGCGAGCGCCGCCCTCTGCTTGCGATAGTCGATGCCGCCGTAGACGGCCTGGATGGTGAAGGACGTTCCCTGGCCGAGCACGACGGCGTCACTCGCGATCTGCACGGCGAGCTCGCGGGTCGGCGCGATCACGAGGGCACGCGGCGCGCCTGGTTGTCCGGTGCGCTCGCTGGCGAGGAGCCGGGTGAAGATCGTGATCAGGAAAGCCGCGGTCTTCCCGGTTCCCGTCTGCGCCTGGCCCGCGACGTCCCGGCCGGCGAGTGCGAGCGGGAGCACCTGCTCCTGGATGGGCGTGCAGTGCGTGAAGCCGGCCGCGCGGATGCCCACCCGGACCGCTTCGGGCAGGTCGAACGAGTCGAGCGGCCGCCCGCTCGGCGCGGTAGCCGGGGCGGCCAGCGGCGTATCCACCAAGCTTCCCTGATGCCTGCACGCCGGGCGCGGTGTCAAGCGCGAGCGGTGCTTGACGCTTGCCCGGGCCACGTGGGACAAAATCCGTCCATGGGCGCGCGGCCCGACGCACTCCGGATGATGCTCGGATTCGTCGTGCGTCGCTGCGCCGTCGCCCTCGGTCATGCCCCGACGGCGAGCGAGCTCGCGCAGTGGGCGAACAACCAGCGCGATGCGCGCGGTCGCTATCGCATCTTCGGCCGGGCCATCACGGCCGAGCAGGCCCGTGTGATCCTCCAGAATCCGGGACGGCTGGTGACGGTGCGCGGTGAGCGCTGGGCGCTGGACGCGGAGCGGTAGGACCACCGTCCCGCCCGGGCGATGACGGATCATCGCGAGCCGCGGCTGCCGGTGTTGACCGGCCGCGCCTGGACCTTCACCGACGATCTGGCGGCCGCGGACATCCTGCCGTCGCGCTTCGCTGCGCTCTCGTCTCCCGATGCTGCCCGGCAGCTCTTCGTCGACCTCGACCCCACGCTCGCGGCCCGTTTCGGCGCCGGCGACGTGCTGGTGGCGGGGCAGAACCTCGGCCGGGGGCCAGGGGGTGCGGCCGCGGCGCGCGCGCTCGCCGCGGCCGGCGTGATCGCGGTTGTGGCGGGGAGTCTCGCACCCGGCTTCTCGGATGCGGCGCTGGCCGCGGGCCTCGTCCCCCTCGAGGTGGACGCGCCGGCGATCTTCCACACGGGCGCGCGCATGCGCCTCAACCTGGAAGCGGGAACGATCGCCAACCTCTCGAGCGGCGACCGGCAGCCCGTGCGCAACCTGAGCGACGACCTGCTCGCCCGCCTGAGGGAACGCTTCGGCCGCTAGCGGAGTCGCGCTAGCAGCCGCTGAAAAACGGACACCGCGCGTTCGAGGACGGGGAGCGGGGCGCGGGGCACCCCCGTTCGCCTTCGGTTCGGTCGCGCGGTACGGCGCGAGTTGTCTCGAACGTCTCGTGCGCGACCTCACAGGCGGCGCCCGGGGGTGCCCCGCGCCCCGCTCCCCGTATGCGACGGCGATCCGTTTTTCAGCTCCCTGCTAGGGCGCGCTCCGAGGCGGGCCCTCCGCCGTCACCGCGGCCGTGAGCGGAGTGTCGAGGTCGCCCATGAGGCGGCGCTCGTCGCCCGGGCCGTAAGGGCCGAGCACGAACACGTGGAGCTGGAACGTGTAGCGGCCGCGGGGCAAGCGCTCGACGCCGCGCCCTTCGTAGCCCACGAG
>VBLA01000072.1 GCA_005879245.1 Deltaproteobacteria bacterium | reverse complement strand
AGCTTCAAGGAGCCGGGCCCGAAGACGCGCTGGGCGTAGAAGTAAGTGTGCGCGAGCCCCGCGGTGAGACGGATGCCGAGGCCCAGGTCGACCTGGTGGCGCGAGCGTCGGATGACACGCACCGGCCCCACCTTCCAGGCGATGAGCTCGTGGTGGCCTTGCTCCTCGTTGAGGGTCCAGTGCATCAGGTCGGCGCGCAGCGTCGCCTCGGCACGGAGACGGAGGCCGTCGATGAGATTCGGTCCCGGCGATCCCTGGGGAGCGAGCGCGAAGTACGTCGGCAACGCGTGCACCAGGCCGACCCGGTAGCGCGCCGTTCTCACCAGGTCGCCGCGCGGCTCGTACGCGACGTACCGCCGGTCGGTGGTCGGGGGGTGCTCGGCGACGACCAGGTAGACGAAGCCGCTCGCATGGCGGACGGGGTCCTCGATGCGGAGCTCTCGCCACGCGGTGAGCGACCCGGTGGCGCCGAGGGTCTCATCGAGTGCCGCGGCACTCCCCCGCTCCCCGGCGTCGCACGCCATGAAGACGAGGAGGTCGTCCGAATCGAGCACGCCCGAAGGGTCGTCGCGCGTCGGCTCGGGGCCGTCGGGGAGGGCGAGCTTCCCTCCGGTACGCTCGTCGACCTGAAAGGGAATCGGCGCGGCGTGCGAGCCGTGGAAGGCGAGGAGCCCGAGGCGAGCGATCGGGACATTGCCCAGACGGTGGAGCTGGGATCCCGTCAGCTCGACGGAGTCGTACGGGCGGTCGATCGGGCCGCACGGCCCGAGCGGTACGGGCTCGGCCGCGGGCGCCGCAGCGGCGAGCGCAAGCACGAGCCCGATGGTAAGCGCACGGAGCGCGTGGCAGCGCATCGCGTCGACGGCTACCTCAGGAGCGGAGGATCGTCGTCAGAGTGGGCGCGGCCAGCGCTGCCCGCCACGCCGTCTCGACCTCCGCCGCGCGCAGGGAGGCGAGCATCCGCTGCGTGGCGACGAGGGAGGGCTGGGCGCACGCCTCGCGCGTCGCGTGCGAGAGCGCGCGGTCGAGGCGCGAGTCGGCAAGCCGGGCAAAGCGATAGCGCACCTTCTTCCGTGCGCGCCGGAACTCCTCGGCCGTGAAGCCGGCCGCCGCCTCGCGACACGTTCGCTCGACCGTCTCGCGCAGCCGTCGATCATCGTCGCGCGCCGCGCTCGCCGAGATGATGGCCACTGCCCAGTCCGATCCCTGCTCGACGCTGGCGCTCAGGTCGTAGCCGAGGCCCAAGCGCTCGCGGATCTCCTGGAAGAGCCGCGCGTCGGGATCGGCACCCACGATCTCGACCGCCATCGAGAGCGCGAGCACGTCCCGAGGCGTGGGCGGCGTGGCCGTGAGACGGACCAGATAGGCTTGCGGGAAGTCGGCGCGGCGGAGCCGGACGAGCCCGGTGGCACCGTTGCGGGTGCGAGGGGGCCGGGGAGGACGAAGGTGGCTGCGGCTGGGAAAGGTCCGACGGCAGGCGCGTCGCACCGTGCCGAGCGAGACTCCGCCGACGACGGCGACCACCATGTTCGCGATGCTGAAGTGCCGTGCGATGAAGCTCCGTACGGCTTCGCGCGTCATGCGCCGGACGCTCGCGATCGTGCCGCACACCGGATGGCCGAGCGTGCTGTCGAAGAAGTGAGCCCACGCCTGCTCGTGCACGTAGTTGCCCGGGTCCTCCTGGCGGCCGCGGATCTCGTCGATCACCACCCGCTGCTCCTTCGCGAAGCGGTCCGCGGGAACGGTGCTGCGGAAGCACTGCTCGGCGAGGAGGGTCAGGGCCTCCTCGACGTCGTCGTTGAAGACCTCGAAGTGGAGCGTGATGTCCTCGTAGCCGGTGTCGGCGTCGTGCTCGCCGCCGAGCTCGCCGGCGCGGCGGTTGAGCGTCGCCTGATCGAAGCGACGCGTGCCCTGGAAGAGCATGTGCTCGGCCATGTGGGCGATGCCGGGATGGGCGCCGTCGAAGCGCGACCCCGCACGGACGACGAGAGCGATCGCGGTGAGCGGACCGGGCACCGGGTCGTAGAGGAGCGTGAGGGCGCCGCGACGCAGACGGCGGGGCTCCCGGAGACGCACGGCCACACTCTTTCATAGCGGGTGTCGCCACGGTGCGGTAGGGGTGGTAGCGTCGCCCGGGATGGACGCTTCACGCGCGCGCCTTCCCCTCGGGCGGATCGTCCTCGTCGCGGGCGGGCTCGTGGTGCTCGTCCTGCTCGGCCGGGTCGCGGGCGCTGCCTTGCCGGGCTTCGCGGCCGCGGTCGAGCGCTCGGGCGTCTGGGGTCCGATCGTGTTCGTCCTCGGCTACGCGGCCGCGACCGTCGCTTTCGTCCCGGGATCGGTGCTGACCCTGGCGGCGGGCGCGATCTTCGGGCTCGCGAAGGGAACGGTGTACGTCCTCGTCGCCGCGACGCTCGGGTCCTCGATCGCCTTCCTGGTCGGACGCTATCTCGCGCGCGGGGCGGTCGAGCGGCGGGTACGAAGCAATCCGCGCTTCGCCGCCATCGACCGCGCAGTGGCCGCGGAGGGCCGGCGGTTCGTCTTCCTGCTTCGCCTGTCGCCCGTCGTTCCCTTCAACGTGCTCAACTACGCGCTCGGTCTCACCAGCGTTCGCTTCGGCGACTACCTGGTCGCGTCGCTCGGGATGATCCCGGGCACACTGCTCTACGTGTACTACGGGAAGCTCGCTGGTGACCTGGCGACGGTCGCTGGCGGCGCCGGGGTGGAGAAGGGAGCCGGCTACTGGGCGGTGCTGATCCTCGGCCTGGTCGCGACGGTCGGCGTGACCATGCTCGTCACCCGTGCTTCCCGGCGGGCGCTGCACCAGGCCGAGGACGGATAGCGACGCACCCCGCGGCGAGCGTCAGTCGAGCGGCAGGCTTTCGCCCAGGCCCACGGTGCGCACCTGCCCACTCGCGTCGCGGAGCTCGACGCCGTCACCCGCGATGCGGGTGGCCTCCCGCTCGCCGATGCGGTCGCCCTCGCCGAGGATCAGCGTGTCGGTCGGGGTGCGGAACGTCGCTTCGCGCTTGCCGCCGATCAGCGTCACCCCCTCGAGCCGCGCCTCGAGCGCCGGCTCGGGGATGACGGGCACGGGCGCCTCGGCTACCACTGGTGGAGCGACGCGGACCGGGGCCGGCGGTGCAATGGGGCGCGCTGCCGGCGCGGGGCGAGGTCTCTCTCGCCGAGCAGGCGTCGGCGCGCTCTCCATGAGTGGAATCCCGACCGCGAGGAGGACGCAGAGACTCGCGGCGATCATCGTCACGGGGCCCACCCATCCCGCGTGCGGCCGCTCGGCCGCTTGCCGGTCCCGGCCCGCGACGCGGAAGTGCAGCTCCGCCTCCCAGCCTGGACGCTCGAGACCGATCGAGACGCCACGCGGCCGCGGCGACGCGTCCGCCTCGAGGACGGACACGGCTCCCTGCGGTCGCTCCGGATGCAGCGGCCGGAGTGCCAGCGCGCGCGATTCCTCCTGCGCGGGCAGGAGCAGCGGCGCCGAGGGCGCGCGCCGCGCACGGTAGCGGACGCCATGCTCCTCGCCATAGGCGAGGATGATCTTGAGGGACAGCCGGCTCGGCTCGGCCTTGCCCGATTCCCAGCGGGAGATCGTCGAGGGGGCCCAGCCGAGAGCGCGAGCGAACTCCACCCGGCTCATGCCCAGTCCCTCACGGATGGTGTGGATGATGTCGCGTGAGAGGGCGTCCATGGAGCTGAGCGTCAGCAACGCGTATGCCAGCGACATTCGCATAAGGCGCGTGTTCTCCGCCGTCGAGGCCGCGGATGGAGCGTCGCTCCGGGTTCAGAAATGAACGGGCCGTCGCGTTCGATCGGCGCGGTCGCATTGACGACCCGCAACCACGTCGATAGGGAGTGCGTGCCGTCGCATCGCCATGGCGGTGATCTCTGCGGGCTGTCTCGTGAGCCGATCGGGTGCAAACGGTGCCGAGGTGCTGCTCGTCCACGCCCGCGGCGCATCGTTTCGGCTCCCGCTCTTCGGGATCCCCAAGGGTGTCGTCGAACCGGGTGAGGATCTCGAGACCACGGCGCGACGCGAGACCCACGAGGAGACGGGTCTCCGCGTCCGCATCCGGGCCTCGCTCGGGGACGTTCGCCAGAAGTCCGGGAAGGTCGTGCATGCCTTCTGGGCGACGGTGGAGCCGGAGAGCGAGACGGCGATCGATGCGGCAGGACGCTGCGGGTCGCCCGACGCGGAGAACGACGTGTGCCGCTTCTACCCGCTCGCCAAGGCGCGCGAGCTGATGATCCCCGCGCAGCGGGTCTTCCTCGACCGGCTCGAGGAGCGCCTCGGCTGACTCACGCCGCCGGCTTCGTCTCCCGGGCGCTCGGCCGCTCCAGGATGCGGGCCGACCAGGCAGCGACCGCGGGTGGCGGCGTGATCTCCATCAGCGGGAAGAACTCGACGAAGGGCGTGTAGCACACCTCGGCGAGCGAGTAGCGGTCGCCCGCCAGGTATTGCTTCCCCCGGAGCTGCGTTTCGAGAATCCCGAGGTGCTTCTCGATCTCCTTCTTGGCCTGCGCCATGACGGCCTCGTCCCAGCGCTCCTTCGGGAGGAAGCGCTTGGGGAAGATGATCGTCCCCGTCTGGCGCGCGAGCTGGATATCGCAGAGCTTCACGTGCATCGACACCAGTGCCCGCCCGCGGGGGTCGGCGGGGACCAGCGGCGGAGCCGGATGCGTCGCCTCGAGGTACTCGAGGATCGCCGTCGACTCGTAGAGCACGAGGCCATCCTCCTCGAGCGTCGGCACGCGCCCGTAGGGGTTGAGCGCCAGGTACGCGGGAGCCCGGTGCGCGCCCTTGGCCATGTCGACCTCGACCAGCTCCGCGGAGATGCCCTTCTCGATGAGGGCGATGCGGACCCGGCGCGAGAAGGTCGAGAGGGGATGATAGTGGAGCTTCAGCATGGACGCCTCGCTAGCACGCTGGCGTGGCTGTTGTAAGCGGGGTGGCGGGAACCGGGTGCTCAACCGACCGTCAGCACCACCTTGCCGACGTTCTGCCGCTCCTGGATGTAGCGATGCGCCGCGGCCGCCTGGGTGAGTGGGAAGGTCTTGCCGACGACCGGGCGAATCCGCCCCGCCTCGTAGTCCACGAGGAGATCGAGCATCTCGCGGCGGAGGAGGTCGATCCGCTCCCAGAGGTGGCCGAGATTGACGCCGATCACCGCCTTGTTGTCGTTCATGAGGCGGATGGGGTGGAACCAGGGGAGGGCGAGCAGCCGAGGGAGCGTCCGGAGGTAGCTCGCCTTCATCCCGGTGGCCGCGCCCGACAACCCGAAGCAGACGAGGCGTCCGAGCGGCGCGAGGCAGCGGTAGCTCTTGCGGAAGGCCCCCGTGGCGTCGAGCACGATGTCGACGCCACGCCCGCCCGTCAGCCGGCGAACCGCGGCCTCGAAGTCCTCCGTCCGGTAGTCGATCGCATGAGCGACCCCCGCCTCGCGAAGGAGAGCGTGCTTCGCGGCGGAGGCCGTGCCGATCACCTCCGCGCCCGCGATCCGGCAGAGCTGGATCGCCGCCATGCCGACTCCACCCGCGGCCGCGTGCACCAGCACCCGGTCGCCGGCGTGGACGTTGCCGAAGTGGCGGAGCATCAGGACGGCCGTCAGGTAGTTCACCGGGATTGCGGCCCCCTCCGTAAAGGACATCTTCTCGGGGAGGGGGAAGACCTGGAGAGCCGGCACCGAGACGGCCTCGGCGTACCCGCCGAAGCGCGTGAGCGCGATCACACGGCGTCCCGTCGTGAGCTGTCCGTCGACCCCGGTGCCCACGCGCTCGACCGTTCCCGCCACCTCGTAGCCGACGACGCACGGGCGCCGCGGCGCGTCGGGATAGAGGCCGAGCCGCGCCATCACGTCGGCGAAGTTGACGCCCGAGGCGCGGACGCGGACGAGGACCTCGCCCGGAGCGGGCTCCGGGTACGGACCCTCACGGATCTCCAAGACCTCGGGCGGCCCCGTGCGGGGGATCCAGACGGATCGCATGGGATGCACCTCCGGGGGAGGCGCGGGACTACCGCGCACGGGCGTGATGTGTCAAACGGTGGCTCCGTGAACCTCGCTCTTGCGCACACCGCGCTGGCAACCGCCTACCCCGACCGCGAGTGCATCATCGCGGGTCCCCGCCGGCTCACCTACGCGGCCGTTGCCGAGCGCGCGTCGCGCCTCGCGAACGTGCTCCGCACGCACGGCTTCGGCTGCCGGCGCGAGCGCGCCGGCCTCGCCAATCACGAGTCGGGCCAGGACCACGTCGGTCTCTATCTGCTGAACGGGAACGAGTACCTGGAGGGGATGCTCGGGGCCTATCGCGCTCGCGTGGCGCCCTTCAACGTGAACTACCGCTACGTCGACGAGGAGCTCGTCTATCTCCTCACCGACGCGGATACGGTCGGGCTCATCTATCACGCCCGCTACGCGCCGACCGTGGCGCGCATCCGCGACCGGCTGCCCGGGCTCCGTCTCCTCCTCCAGGTGGCGGATGCCTCCGGCGAGGGCCTGCTTCCCGGCGCCCTCGACTACGAGGCGGCACTCGCCGCCGCGTCGCCCGCGGTGTCTCCCGGCACACCCTCGTCGGACGATCTCTACATCATCTATACGGGCGGGACGACGGGCGCGCCGAAGGGCGTCCTCTGGCGGCAGGAGGACATCTTCCACGCGGCCATGACCGGGGGCGTCCCGGGGCTGCCGGGACCGCCGACCGTTCCAGAGCTGGTCGCCGAGGCGGAGCAGGGTGGCTTCGTGCGGGTGCTGGCGGTGCCGCCGCTCATGCACGGCGCGGCCCAGTGGGTGGCCTTCGGTGCGATCCACAAGGGTGGGGCGGTCGTCCTCCCCGCCTCCCCCGACCGTCTCGATCCGGAAGACATCTGGGGTACCGCGGAGCGCGAGGGTGTCAACATGCTCACCATCGTCGGCGACGCCTTCGCCCGCCCGCTCCTCGACGGGCTCGAGCGGCGGCACTACGATCTGTCGCGCCTGTTCATCATCGGCTCGGGGGGCGCCATTCTCTCGCCGCACTACAAGCATGCCTTCCTCGAGCGGATCCCGCACGTGACCGTGGTCGACGGCTTCGGCGCGTCCGAGACCGGCGCGCAGGGCTCCCACGCGAGCCGGGGGGGCGAGGCGGTGAGCACCGGGACGTTCTCCATGGCGGGCGCGGTGGTGCTGCAGGAGGATCTCTCCGGCATCCTCGAGCCCGGCACGGACGCGGTCGGCTGGGTCGCGCGGACGGGGCACGTGCCCCTCGGCTACTACAAGGATGCCGCGAAGACGGCGCGCACCTTCCCGGTGGTCGGCGGCGTGCGCTACGCGGTGCCCGGCGATCACGCGCGCCTCCTCGCCGACGGCTCGATCGTCGTCCTCGGCCGCGGCTCCGTCTCGATCAACACGGGCGGCGAGAAGGTCTATGCGGAGGAGGTCGAGCAGGTGCTCCGTCGCCATCCCGCCGTCTACGACGCGGTGGTGGTCGGGACTCCCGACGAGCGCTTCGGCGAGCAGGTGACCGCCGTCGTCGAGCCACGCCCGGGCGACCGGCCGACGCGCGAGGACCTGGTCGTCTTCGCCGAGCGACACCTCGCGCGCTACAAGCTCCCGAAGACGGTCGTGCTGGTGGAGCATCTCGAGCGGAGCCCGAGCGGCAAGCCCGACTACCGCTGGGCGCGTACCCAGGCCCTCGCGGCGCGGGGCATCACGCCCGGGTAGGGCGGGCTCGTTCGCGAGGCGGCGGGGGCGACGTCTCCGCTTCGGTTCGGCGCCGCATGACACGTAGTCGGGTCGGGCGAGCGGGACGTCGGCGCCTCACAGGCGCTGCGACGTCGCCCCCGCCGCCTCGCTCGGGCTTCAGCCCTGTCCCGTCTGGCGTTGCCAGGTGGCGAGGTCGAAGTAGTCGCGCCAGGCGGCGATCTTGTCGTCGCGGATCTCCATGACGCCGGCGCACGGGAGAACGACGCGCTTGCCTGCGAGGGTCATGCGATCGACGCGCTCGGTGAAGACGACGTTGCCGAGCGTCGCGACGTGGAGGAGCTCGGCCTCGAGCTGGTCGGAGAAGAGGAACATGTTCAGGATCTCGCGGATGCCGTCCTTCCCGGTGACCGGCTCGAGCGGCATGTTGTGGTAGAGGGCGTCGTCCGTGAAGTAGCCGAGCACCTCTTCCATGTTACGCCGCGGCCAGGCGGCGAAGAAGCTGCGAACCACGGTCTCGGGGTCGGGCATGGCGCACCGCTAGCACAGCGGCCGGCGCCTTGGCGAGTCTGCAGTACGACTCCAAGTTGATATCGCCAGCGCATGAGCGTGATCATCGCACCGCCGGAGGTATCGACGGCACCTCCTCCTTCCAGAGTTTCCGCATCTGCTCGCGGAGCAGCTGTGCCAGCGGGATGTCCCGGGCGCGCGCCGCCGCCTCCCCTTTCGGTTACTCACATGCATCAACTTGGAGTTGCGCTAGGCGGCTTCGCGCATGGGCGCTGCCTCCCGTGCCGATGCGCCGAGAAACGTCGCCACGCGGCGGCATACGGTGGGGTGATGGAGGAGGCGGAGGTGTCCGCAGGCAGGGACGAGCACGGTGCGACCGCGGAGCCGGGTGGGAGCCGCGATGATGACGTCCGCGGCACCGAAGATGGCGAGCTCCTCGGCCGGCAGGGAACGGCCCAGGCAGGGTGCTCCGAGTGTGACCATCCGGCGGATCGGCGCCTCGGGGGTCGTCTCGAGCAAGTGGCGGGCGACGAGACCACCCAGGCTGTGGCCGATGACGTCGACGACGGGCGCGCCGGTGGCGTCGCGGACCGCATCGATGGCGCGCTGGAGCTGCCGCGCGAGCTCGGGGTAGTCGAGCCGCGGCTCGTAGGAGAAGGTGACGAAGTTCCGAAAGCCGCGTGCGGCGAGGAAGCGGCGAAGTCGCCGGAAATGACCGGGTTCCCCGAGGAAACCGTGGACGAGAACGATCGGTGTGGGGTACGGCGCCGCGGGATCGAACTCCGCGACCGACGTGACCTCCGCGTGTCGGCGCCCC
>VBLA01000071.1 GCA_005879245.1 Deltaproteobacteria bacterium | reverse complement strand
GCCACCATCGGGAACTGCCGCACGCCCCGCTCCTCCACCACCTGGAGCATCGCGAAGATCTGCATGATGCTCCAGCGGCCGTTGGCGAAGATCGCCTCCAGGTCGCTGCCGCCCGACAGGCGGCGGATCTGCTCGATGTAGTGGAGGTCCTCGGGCACGGGTTCCGGCGCGACCCCGCCGCGGGCGACGCACTGTCGCAGCAGGTCGGCGTGCCGCTTCTCGTCGTTCGCATGGATCGCGACCATCCGGTTCAGCTCCGGGACGTCGACGCGCGCCAGGAGCCGGTCGAAAACACCCTCGTCGGCCTCCTCCGCATGCGCCATCCAGCTCAGGTGGAAGGCGCGGCCGCGCGGCGACGCGAGGAGCCGGGCGTAGCCGGCGGGAGTGAAGAGCTCGAACGAGGGCTCGGCGGGCAGATCGGCGGCAGTCGACGGCATGATGTCCTCCCGGGGTGCTCTCTACTCCCTTCAGGAGTATCCCCTTGCTGGTCCTGTACTCCGAAGGGGAGTAGTGTCAAGCCACCATGCGCCCGCTCACCGCGACCTCCTACGCCGTGCTCGGGCTGCTCGCGGTGCGAGCCCGGTCGGCCTACGAACTCGTCGGCCACATCAAGCGGAGCAACATCCGCCTCATCTGGCCGCGGGCCGCGAGCAAGCTGTACGAGGAGCCGAAGACTCTCGTCGCCCACGGCCTGGCCACCGCCGGCGTCGCGCGCACCGGGGCGAGACGGCGAACCGTCTATCGCATCACGCCCCGCGGGCGACACGCCCTCCGGCGCTGGCTGGACGAGCCGGGTGCGGCGCTGTTGCTCGAGTTCGAGAGCATGGTCAAGGTGGTGTACGGCGACTTCGGCACGAAGGAGCAACTGCTGACCAACATCCGGCGGATCCGTGACGGCGCGGCGGAGCGGGCGGGGGCGAGTCTGCCCCTCGTGCAGGAGCTGGCCGGGGTGGGGCCGCGCTTTCCGGAGCGAGCGCACGTCATCGCCGTCGCCGACCGCTTCCTGGTCGACGTGCTGCAGACGACGCTCCGCTGGTCGGAGTGGGCCGAGGGCGTCGTCGAGCAGTGGTCGGGCACCAAGCAGGACCGCGCGATGGCCGCTCAGGCCCGGAAGGTGTTGGCCGAGAACGCCACCGCGGTCGAGGCGATCGCGGCGCAGGCACCTCGCGGGTCGAAGGACGCGTCCCATGCCCGTCGCGCACGGTGAGCCACTCCCCGTCGACGGTGTCTGCGACCCGCGATTCGCCGCGGTCCGCGATGCCTTCGTGACGAACTTCACCGACCGGGGTGACGTCGGTGCGGCGGTCACCGTCTCGGTCGGCGGGCGCGTGGTCGTCGACCTGTGGGGCGGCTGGGCGGACGCGGCCCGTCGTCGCCCCTGGCGTCGGGACACGTTGGTCAACTTCTTCTCGGTGGGGAAGGGGCTCAGTACGGTCTGCGTCCTCCAGCTCGTCGAACGCGGTCTTCTCGACCTGGATGCCGAGGTCGTCCGCTACTGGCCCGGGTTCGGTCGCGCCGGCAAGGAGCGCATCACGGTCCGCCAGATCCTTTCCCATCGCGCCGGTCTCCCGGCCGTCCGCGATCCGCTGCCCGATGGTGCCATGCTCGACTGGGACGTGATGGTGCAGGCGCTCGAACGGCAGGCGCCATGGTGGATCCCCGACACCGCGCACGGCTACCACGTGAACACCTTCGGCTACCTGGTGGGCGAGATCGTGCGCCGGGTGGCCGGCGCGACGCTCGGAACGTGGCTCCGGACGGAGGTGGCGGGGCCGCTCGGGGCCGACGTTCACATCGGCCTCCCCGTCTCCGAGCACGGCCGCGTCGCCGAGTTCCTGTGGCCCGCCGCTGCGTCGCCACGAGCGCCTTCCGCGCCGGGAGACGACGAGCTCATGCGGTGGAACGCGTACTGGAACCCGACCGGCCTCTCGGGCGCGGGCTGGGTGAACACCGCCGCCTGGCGGGCGGGGGAGATTCCGTCGACGAACGGTCACGGTACGTCCCGCGGCGTCGCCCGCGTCTACACGGCGCTCGCGCGCTGGGGGACGATCGACGGCGCGCGCATCCTCCACGCCCCGATCCTCGAGGCCGCGATCCGCGAGCACGCCTGCGGCCCGGACCGGGTGCTCCAGCGCCCCTCGCGCTTCGGCGTCGGCTTCCAGCTGACGCAACCGGAACGCCCACTCGGTCCGAACCCCGGCGCGTTCGGGCATTTCGGCACGGGTGGCTCCGTCGGATTCTGCGACCCCGCGGCCGACGTCGCCGTCGGGTACGTGATGAACGACCTCGGGCCGCGATGGCAGAACCCGCGGAACCGGGCCCTCATCGATGCGGTGTACACCTGCCTCTGACGCGGGGTTCACTCGCGCGAGCAGAGGCGCCGTGGCGGGTGCGCGGTTGACCGGAGGCGCGACGCGGGTATTCTCGTCGCATGCGCGCAGTCGGCGTCCGCGGGATGGTTGCCACCGTGCTCCTCTGCTGCCTGGCCGCACCGCTTCGCGCCGAGGATACAGCCCGCGCCTTCGATCCCGCCGTCGCCCGCCGGATCACGCCCGATGAGGTGCAGGAGCGCCTGAAGGCGGGCGAGAAGCCGATCATGCTCGACGCGCGCGCCAGCGTCGGCGACGTCGTGGCCCCGGGCGCCGTCCACGTACCGTCGGATCGGCTCGAGGCGTGGGCGAAGGACGTTCCGAGGAAGTCGCTGATCGTCGCGTACTGTACTTGACACGCCGAGGCCACGAGCGCCCGTGCGGTGCTCAAGCTTCAGGAGCTCGGCTTCACAAACGCGTATGCCCTCCTCGGCGGACTCGACGCGTGGCGTGCGGCGCACCTCCCCACCGAGCAGCCGAAGTAGCGCCGCCGGAGCCGGGCCGGTTCACTGCATGCGCCGGAAGGCGTACAGCAGCACGATCGCGCCCACGATCGACAGGAAGAAGCCTGCGGCGTGAAAGGTCGTGCCCGCTTGCGGCGGATTGATGAGACGTCCGATCAATCCGCCGACGAAGGAGCCCGCGATCCCGAGCGCCGAGGTGGCGAGCAGTCCCATGTGGTCTGCTCCTGGCAGGAGAGCACGGGCGAGCAGGCCGACGACGAACCCGGTGAGGATCGACCATATGACATGCGACATCGTGGCGTGGCCCTCCTTTGCTGGACCTCGCGTCGCACGGATCGATCTCGGGGACAACCCGTTCACCATTGATCTTCGGCGACGGTGAGCCCACACGGCGGCGGCCACGAGCCCGAGAACGCCCGGCGCGAGGCCGGCTGCCGTGACGAGGGGGATCGTCACGATGAGCGCCGCCGGCTCCGGCGCATCGCCGCAGGGCCCTCCGGGACGGGTGGGATTGCAGAGCATCTGGGCGATCGTGCGGGAGGTGACGGTGTTCCAGAGCACGTGCTGGAGGATGGCCGCGGCGAGCACCGCCGCGGGTACCCACAGCGACCGTGCCGGCAGCCGCTCGCGGGTCCAGCCCAGACCGGCTCCCGCCGTTGCGGTGAACACGGCGTGCGTGAACCCGCCGAGCGCCACTCGCACCCAGAGCGCGCGGTCGAGCCCGGCCGAGCCGCCCTGGAGGGCGGCCAGGGTGAGGTAACGGATGTTCTCCGTCATGGTGAAGCCGAGACCCACGAGCGCTCCACACACGATCCCGTCGACCAGTCCGGCCAAGGCGCCGGGCGCGAGTAGGAGGATTGCGACGAGCCCCGCCGCCTTCGTCACCTCTTCGACGATCGGCCCGCCGAGCGCGGGCACGAACGCGCGTGCGCCTTCCTCTCCGGCGACCGCGTCGACCCAGACGGACAGCGCGTCGTTCATGGCCGACGCCAGGAACGCCGCCCCGAGCGCGCCCCACATGAACGCGGCGAGATGCGCCGTGAAACGCGCGGGGTCGCGGCGTCCAGGGAAGATCAACACCGCGGCGACGGCGACCGGAGGGAGGGTCGCGCCGAGCGCGATCAGCAGCGGCGCCGTGGCGATCACCCGCGCCAGGGAGAGGGCGGCGCCGAGCGCGATCAGCAGCGCGAGCAGGACACGTCGGCGAACCGCCATGGTGCACGTCTCGCGGGTAACTCTAGAGGGCAGGGCCGCAAGCAGATAGTGGGTGGAGCCGAGGGGCGTCCGTGGCATAGAACCGGCACAGGCCAGCGCGGCCCGGCAAGCGAGGGTTTGCGATGCTCCCCGGGCGATGGTAAAGCTCAAAGTATACTAGGAAGTATATCTGGGAGAGCATGCCGATGGGTAAACCACTGATGCTGCAAGAGGCGGACGCGGATCGGATCGAGACGCTCAAGAAGCGCCTCGGAGCGCGCACGAAGATCCAAGTGGTCCGCTCGGCTCTCGACCTGCTCGAACGGGACGCGGAGCGAGCGGAACGCGTGGTACGCTGGCGGAAGGCAGCGAAGCTGGTCGCGCCGGAGAGCCGGAGGGTCCTGCGAGATTTCCAGCGCCACAGCCGCCTCCGCCGACTCGACTGACATCGTGACAGTCGGCGTCCCGCAGCGCTGGCACGTCTACGTTGTCGACCTCGAGCGCCGGGTTGGTACCAAGCCCGGGAAGCAGAGACCGTGCCTGACCATCCAGCCGGTCGAGATCGGCCAAGCAGGTCTTCAGAGCACGGTCGTCCTACCTATCACGACGAAGCTCGTGCGGGGCGACGCGTTCCCGCTGCGCGTGAGGTTGCCCGCAGGTGTCTGTCGGCTCGTCACGGACAGCGACGTCCTGGTTGACCAGATACGCGCTTGGGACAACGAGCTGTTTCGAGAAGACCTGGGGATTCTCCCCGAGGCTCTCCAGCAGGAAGTGCGCGGCGCCCTCGCGGAATTCCTGGACCTCGCGTGACTCAGCGCGAGGCCGCGGCGAAGGAGCGCCGGCGCGGCGTGCGCGCTGGCGGGAGCCGGTGACGGGGCGCGCCGGTATCATCGCGGAGCCACGGCTAGGCAGGCTCGTCGCGCGATCACATCGCGTCGGGGCAGGGGGCACTCTTCCGATAGCCCGGTGACGGCGCTACTGTGCGAGCGGAAAGGGCCCCATGAGAACGCGTGAACTGCTGAAGCTGCACAATACCGGTCATCCCGGCATCAACTCCCTCTTTGCCAAGGCTCATTCGGCCGACTGGGACTTCGAGAACGATGTCGACTGGAGACTCCCGGTCGATCCCGACGACTCGCTCGTCGCCCATGGGTGGGCCGCGTACGGGAAGACGCCGACGTTCCAAGCGCTGCCCGAGCCGGTGAAGATCCACGCGACCCGGCGCGCGGTCGGTCGCATGCTCAATATCCTGCAGGTCGGGGAGAGCGTGGCGCAGAACGTCTGCGCCAAGCTGGTCTTGACGCTCCGCGAGGAAGACTACCGCAACCACGCGGCGGCGCAGGCGATGGACGAAGCCCGGCACCATCTCGCGTACTGCCGCTTCATCGACGCGATGGACGAGGAGGTCGAGGACATCGACTCCGGGACCGAGATGATGTTCGACGCCTTGCTCTCGATGAACGATCCGCTCGAGCTGATCGCCACCGAGCAGTTCTTCCTCGAGAGCTTCGCGATGAGCATCTTCGAGGGCCTCCGTCAGGACGCGACGCATCCGCTGCTGCGCAGGATCCTCGAGCTCATCACGCGCGACGAGAGCCGGCACATGGGCTTCGGGGTCCTGTACATCGCGGAGTGGATGCGCAGGCAGCCAGCCGATCGTCGGATCGCGTTCGCGCGCCAGTGGATGGGCCAGATCCTCGGCTCGCTCATGGATCGCCCCGGCCCGATCATGCTCGCCCGCCTCGTCCGGCGGCTGCACGATGCCGGCGTGGCCGATGCGGAGGTGCTGGCGCCCCAGCTGCTACGCGAGCAGCACGAGATCAACGCCGCAGAGCTCGCCGAAGCCGCCTCCGGCGTGAAGGTCCCTCACCTCCTGAAAAGCGCGCGCCGCGCAGGGCTGCTGGAGCCCGAGATTCTCGAAGCCCTCCACCTGTCGAGCCAGCCGCTGATCCGTGGCGCCCTACGCGGCTCCGCCGAGACGGCGTCGCACGACTAGCGGTTGCCGGGCTGCCGAAGCTCGGGGACGTAGGGGGCTCGCGCACGGGGCCGCCTCGCTCCGGGCGGCTTCGACGCGACCCTCTGGCCTCGTGGCACACCTGGTGGTCGGAGTGCTAAACATATCACGCCCGTAGGAGGAGACGGCACCACCCGTCGGGTACGACGGCCATCGACGACGGGAAGTGGGTCGAGTACCACAAAGCAGGTTCGGCCCGCTCATCTGGGCAATGTCCGGCTAGACGACGCCGCGCGAAGCCGAGGATCGGCCGGCGAGGAGTGGATGATGACACGCGGATCCGACGACGAAGCCCGCATCGGCCTCGACCCATCCCTCGAGTCACACTTCGCCGCGCTGCTCGACCGTCACAAGGAGGCCGTGGCGAGGACCGAATGGTCGTACCAGCAGTACCTGCCGGTCGCGACCGAGCAGCGTCCGCTGTCACCGACGGCGTACGTGGCCGTCGAGACTGCGTTGCTGACCGAGGTGAATCTGCCGTGGTACACCGCGGGCCTCTCCCACGGCCTGGCGGCGTGCCCGAGCCCGATCCGGGAGTTCGTACGGCTCTGGACGTCCGAGGAAGATCAGCATGCGACGCTCCTCGAGAGCTACCTCCTGCTGACGGGCAGTGGAGATCCGTCCACCCGGGCACGCTCGCGCAAGGGCATGATCGCGGCGGGATGGCACCACGAGCTGGCCGGTCCGTTCGAGGGCGTGATCTACACGACGATGCAGGAAGCAGCGACCCGCACCTTCTACCTGTGCGTGGCCCGCGCCTGCGACGACGAGCATCCATCGCTCGGGGCGGCGCTGCGGCGGATCGCCAAGGACGAGACCCTGCACATGGCCTTCTATCGCGACGTCGTGAAGGCCCATCTCGAGAAGGACCCGGACCACCTCAGCGCGGTCGCCGCGGTCATGCTGAGCTTCGAGATGCCGTGGTCGGCGTCCGTCTTGCACGATTTCGAGGAGCGCCGCGCCTACCTGGCGACGCGGGGTGTCTTTCGGCTGTCGGACTATCTCGACGAGGTGGTGCAACCGCTGTGGTCCTACTGGGGGCTGGATGGCTGCGCCTCGGAGAGCGCGGAGACGAGGAAGGCGCATGGGCAGCTGCGCCGCTATCGTGCGGCGTTGCGGAAGTTCGCGCGGAGCGAGGTGCCGGGAGGGGTAGCCGTCGGCGCGGCCGCGGCCGAGTGACGACCGCCGGGGCCCGCGACCGTCGGGTCGGAAGCGGCTCGGCATGCTGAAGCGATGCGACATCGTCAGCCTCGACGATCTCGGCGAGGCCGCCCGCCGCGGGAGTTCGCCCGGAGAATCCGCAGAGAACGCGTAGAGGTGTCGCTGGTGCGTGGCGGCTCCGCCCCCCTCCTGGGTGGCTCCCCGAATGTGGGGAGATTGCCTCATCGCGGCAAGGGAGTGCCAAAAACGATACCGTAGTCATATACGAGACTCCGTTCCCATTTTCGAGGAGAGCATTGTCGCCGATGGCGTCGCGGCGCGTGTCAGGTGTCTCGAGTGTCAGCCGTGGCGACGGCGAGGCAGCCACGCGCACCGAGCCTATAGTTGGGCGCGAGCGGGTGACCGGGAGCCAGGCCAAGTCGCGCCGCTCGCTCGACGCGAACACCATTATCGCCAATGCCCCCGATCCCGTGTTCGTCTCTGACCTCGATGGGCGTATCCTCCAGGCCAACGACGCGGTGTCGGAGCTCCTCGGCTTCCGTCCGGACGAGCTCCTCGAGCAGTCGCTCTCGCGCTTGATCAGCCCGGAGGAGAAGCGCGAATTCACTGCGGCGCTGCGCGAGGTGGTGGAGCGCGGCGTCACCCGCAACGCACGGCTCAACCCGCGGAGCGCCCGCGGCGAGGTCATTCCGACGACCCTGAACGCCTCCGCCCTGCGCGGTCCCGACGGCGGGGTGATCGGCGCGATCGGCATCCTGCGCGACATGCGCGAGCTCGACAAGGCGCGCGCGTATGCGGAGAACCTGATCAAGAACGCGCCCGACCCCGTGTTCGTGTCTGACCTGGAGGGCAAGATCCTGCAGGCCAACGACGCGGTGTCGGAGTTCCTCGGCTTCCGTCCGGATGAGCTCCTCGAGCAGTCGCTCTCGCGCTTCATCAGCCCGGAGGAGACCCGGGAGTTCATGGCCGCTCTGGACGAGGTGGTGGAGCGCGGCGAAACGCGCAACGCGGTGCTCCACCCCCGTTCGGCCTCCGGCGAGGTCATCCCGACGACCCTCAACGCATCGGCGCTGCGGGACCCGTATGGACGGGTGATCGGCGCGATCGGGATCCTGCGCGACATGCGAGCCTACGAGCGCGTCGTGCGCGATCTCCGCGCGTCGCAGACCGAGCTGCAGGAGAAGATTCTCGACCTGGAGAAGTTCGAGTAGGTGGTTGTTGGACGCGAGCTCAAGATGATCGCCCTGGAGAAGGAGGTCGAAACGCTGCGCGAGCAGCTGGAGAGAATGAAGGCCGGGGGGCAGCCGTGACCCTCCCCGAGCCCTTCGCCGCCGACGATCCCGCGCCGCGAGTGGAGATGGGCGTCGGCGGGGTCGCAGCCGCGAAGGCCCGCCTCCTCGAGGAGGCGAGGCGGCTCGAGGCGGGCGTCCGGAAGGGTGAGGAGCGCCGCCGAGCCCTGCTTCACGTGCTGCAGGACATTGATGCGCTCAACCAACGTCTCAGCCGCCAGCGCAAGGCCATGCTGCACATCTTCGTCGACTACGAGCACGATCGCCGCGGGTTGGCCGGGCAGACCGAGCGGCTGCACAACTCGCGGCGGGCGCTGATGCACATCCTCAAGGACGCTCACCGCTCCAACCTGCGGCTCGAGAACGGGCGGAAGGCCATGATCCACATCATGGGGGACGTGCGGGAGACGACCCAGGAAGTCCAGCGTCGCGAGCAGGAGCTCCGCGACAAGCAGGAGCAGCTCATCCAGGCCGGCAAGCTGGCCACGTTGGGCGAGTTGACTACGGGGATCGCGCACGAGCTGAACAACCCGCTCAACAACATCGGGCTGTTCGTCGGGAACGCGATCGATCATCTGCAGTTCGGCGCCGCGGACAGGGAGTGCCTTCTCGACGAGCTGCGCAACGCCATGGAGCAGGTTCGCAAGGCCACGCAGATCATCTCGCATCTGCGCACATTCGGGCGGGTCGCGCCGGTCAGCCGTGAGACGGTGCGGATCAACGAGGTGGTGGGCCGAGCCGTGTCGCTCATCCGGGAGCAGCTTCGCCTCCGTCAAATCGAGGTGCGCCTGGAGCTCTGCCGGGAGAATCCGGTTGTGGTCGGCAACGCCATCCAGCTCGAGCAGGTCTTCATCAACCTCCTGACCAATGCCCGCGACGCGCTCGCACAGTCGCCGCGGAAGCTGATCCACGTCGGGTCTGCCGTGGCGGATTCCACAGTCCGGCTCGTATTCCGCGATACCGGACCCGGCATCCCGCCGGACCTCGAGCGGCGCATCTTCGATCCGTTCTTCACCACCAAGGAGGTGGGCGCGGGCACCGGGCTGGGGCTGTCGATCACCTACGGCATCATCAAGGAGCACGGGGGTTCGATCGCGGTGGCGAGCAATGGGGACACCGAGGGGGCCACCTTCGTCCTCGAGCTGCCCCTCGCGACGGCGGAGCCGTCCGAGCATCCTGCGGGGTGAGCGTGCCGCGTGTCCTGATCGTGGACGACGACGTCGTCTTGCTGAAGGCGCTTCCCGAGGCTCTCCGGCTGCGGATGGAGGGAGTCGCCGGCGACACCTGCGATTCGGCGCCGAGCGCCCTCCGTCAGATCAACGCCACGGACTACGACACCATCGTTGCCGACATCAAGATGCCGGGGATGGACGGGCTCGCCCTGCTCACCGAGATCCGAGCGCTTCGCCCGGAGACGCCGACGGTGCTCATCACCGGGCACGGTCACGACGACCTCGCCGTGCTGGCCCTGCGTGGCGGGGCCTACGACTTCATCCAGAAACCAATCGAGCGCGAGTACTTCGTCGCCTCGCTGCGACGCGCTATTGAGGCGCGCGAGTACCGCCGCCACCTCCACGAGGAGCAAGAGATGCTCGCGCGGCACGCCCGCGAGCTCGAGAGCATCGTGGAGGAGCGCACCCGGCAGCTGCGCGAGGCCAACCGGCTCAAGGACCAGTTCCTGGCGACCCTCTCGCACGAGCTCCGCTCGCCGCTCGGTGCCATCCGCATGTGGTCGAGCTTGCTTCGCAGCGGCAAGCTCGATGCGCCGCGGACGGTGCGCGCGATCGAGGGGATCGAGCGGA
>VBLA01000381.1 GCA_005879245.1 Deltaproteobacteria bacterium | reverse complement strand
GGTGCGGCCGAAGACCCGGGACCTCTTCACCGGGCAGACGGAGCGCTTCAGCGCGTTCGCGGTGCTCGACGACGGGACCGCCGTGAAGCTCACGCGTGACATCCAGTTCCTCTCGAGTGACGGCTCGATCGCCACGGCAATCAACCAATCCGGCTCGCGGGGCGACGTCACGGGTCTCGCCAAGGGGCGCTCGACCATCTCGGTCGTGCATACGCCGACGGGGCTCTCCTCGTCCGCCTTCGGAGGCGACGGGACCGTCACTGTCCGCGGGCGGGTCGAATCGCTGCGCGTCGATCCCGCGCTAGCCTTCTACCCGGTCGGGACCGACACCAAAGTCAAAGCCCGAGCCACCCTCGACGACGGGAGCTCGGCGAACATCGGGTCCGTCGTCGTCTGGACCTCGAGCGACCCGTCGATCGCCGAGGTCGGCAACGTGTCGCCGAAGAAGGGCGTGCTGACCGCCAAGACGGTGGGGAGGATCACGATCTCCGCCGTCGAGCCGGTGAGTGGCGTGACGACGAGCCCCGACGGGGACGGGATCGCTACGGTCGTGGACGGCCTCCAGTCTCTGAAGGTCCACCTGGGCAACGACCAGCTGCGGACCGGGGACACCTTCAAGCTCCGGGCCGACGGCATGTTCCCGAACCCTAGCGCGCAGGCAGGCGAGCCCAACCCGGTCACGGTCGACATCACTAGCTCCGTCGACTTCTCCTCGAACAATCCCGCCGTCGTGCGGGTCGACAATGGTCAGGTCATTGCCGTCGGGCTGGGCCAGACGACCGTCACGGCGAAGGACAGGAAGACCGGCCTCGTCTCGACCGGCGATCCGACGTTCACGGTCGTCGCGGCTCTCAATGCGCTCAAGATCACCCCGCCGCGGATCAAGATGCGCCTCGGGAGCACTCAGCGGCGCGGTTTCACGGTCATCGGCTCGTATACGGACAAGGCGCGGGTCGAACTCACGGACAAGGTCACCTTCACCACCGCCGATCCCACGATCGCACAGGTGAGCAACGATCCCGACCGCCACGGGCTGGTCATGCCGCTCGCTGCGGGGGTGACCACCGTGGTTGCGAGCGAACCGATCACGGGCGTGCAGTCTACCCGCCCGCGCCGAATCATCGTGAAGCCGGCGCCGCGCAGTCATCAGTCAGCTCAAGGCAGGAACCCATGACACACTTCGTACGTCGGACAATTCAGGTGGTCGCGGCGCTGGCGGTCTTGGCCGGCGTTGCCCATGCCCAGACCCCGCTCAGCATCCTGACGCCCAATGGCGGCGAGGTCTGGCCGGTTGGCGCGCGCCGCGACATCGTCTGGTCTGGTGCGACGCGCGGCAACGTCCGCATCGAGCTCTCGCGGGACAGCGGCCTGACCTTCGAGAGCATCTTCTCGAACGTCCGGAACGACGAAGTGCAGGTGTGGGAGGTGGACGGTCCGCCGTCGGCGCATTGTCGGCTCCGCCTGACGCTCCTCGACGACCCCACGATCACCGCCGAGAGCGCGGCCGACTTCACGATCGCCGACACGATCGTCGGGATGACGGTGACGAACCCGAACGGCGGCGAGACGTGGGAGGGTGGCAGCGAGCGCTTGATCACGTGGAGCGCTCCCGGCGACGGAAACGTGCGGATCGAGCTCTCGCGCGACGGGGGCGTCAGCTGGGAGACGCTCTTCGCCGAGACGCCGAACGACGGGATGGAGCCGTGGACGGTCCGCGGGCCGGCCCTGGCCTGTCGCATCCGGGTCACCCATCTCGACGTTCCCGGGCTCAGCGACGTGAGCGACGGCGACTTCTCCATCACCTCGGGCGTCGTGGTGACGGCGCCCAACGGCGGCGAGACGTGGGAAGGACTCAGCCAGCAGCTGATCACATGGGTCGCCCGGGGCGACGGTGACGTCAAGATCGAGCTCTCGCGCGACGGTGGGCTCACCTACGAGACGTTATTCGCGAGCACGCCGAACGACGGGTCGGAGCCGTGGACGGTCACCGGGCCCCCCGCCACCTGCCGCATCCGGATCAGCCACGTCGACGACCCCGCCCTCGAAGACGAGAGCGACGGGGACTTCTTCATCAGCTCGGGAGTCACGGTGACGGCGCCCGCGGGCGGTGAGGTCTGGGTGATCGGGAGCCAGCAGCAGATCACGTGGACCGCCGCGGGCGTGGGCGACGTCTCGATCGCGTTGTCGCGGAACGGCGAGCCGTTCCAGACGATCATCGACCGGACCCCGAACGATGGCGCGGAGTTCTGGACCGTCGCAGGGCCGGTCTCGACCGCCCGCATCCTCATCACGCGTCCCGACGATCCGACCCTCTCCAGCGAGAGCCGGGACGACTTCTTCATCACCCAGACGCCGGGCGTAACGGTGATCGAGCCGAACGGTACCGAAGTGTGGACCGTCGGCAGCCGCCAGTTCATTCGCTGGGCTGGCGTCCAGGGGGGCCGGGTCTCGATCGATCTCTCCCGCGATGCCGGCCTCACTTGGGAGACCCTCTTCGCCAGCACGTCGAACGACGGCATCCAGGCGTGGGTCGTCACGGGGCCCGAGTCGCAGGACGTGATGATCCGCGTCACCCGCCTGACGCCGCCGTTCGCCAGCGACACGAGCGACGCGACCCTCGAGATCACGACCCAACCGTTGACCGTCATCGCACCCCAGGGGGGAGATGACTGGGTCGTCGGCACCCAGCAGCTCATCCGCTGGGGTGGCACCGGCGTGGGGGCGGTCGGGATCGATCTCAGCCGGGACAGCGGAGATCACTGGGAGACGATCATTCCCCGCACGCCCAACGACGGCGCCCAGTTCTGGACCGTGACGGGCCCTCCGACCTTCGGCGCCCTCATCCGCGTCGTCGGGCTCGACGATCTCCCGGGCATCGATTTCAGTGATCCCTTCACCATCTCGAGCGGGACGCTCGACCTCTCGCAGCCGAATGGCGGCGAGCGGTGGGCAATCGGCACTGCCCAGGGCATCACCTGGAGCACCACCACGGGCGGGACGGTGAGCATCGAGCTGTCGCGTGACGGGGGCGACACCTGGGAGACGCTCTTCGCCAACACGCCGAACGACGGCTCCCAGCCGTGGACGGTGAGCGGCCCCGCGTGCAGCAGCTG